>JBILPJ010000122.1:0-7000 GCA_044373975.1 Flavobacterium sp.
CTGTAAAAACCTATCGATACTTTAGAAGAATAATCGTATATTTGAGTACCAATTTCTATTAAAATTAATTCATCACTTTATGAATAGTATTTTAAATATAATCGATTTATTCAAAGTCTTTTTTGCTGAAATTGGAGAACTCTCCTATTTTGCCGGTCGTTTTTTTAAAGAAGTTTTCAAAAGACCATTTGAATTCAAAGAGTTTCTGCGACAATGTTTCAATATGGGAAACCGATCCTTATTGTTAGTCGCCGTTACAGGATTTATTATTGGATTGGTATTCACATTACAATCTCGACCAACGCTTCAAGAATTTGGTGCGGTTTCCTGGATGCCATCAATGGTGAGTATTTCAATAATCCGAGAAATTGGTCCAATCATAACTGCTTTAATTTGCGCAGGTAGAATTGGTTCCGGAATTGGTGCTGAATTAGGTTCGATGCGCGTTACCGAACAAATTGACGCTATGGAAGTTTCGGGCACAAATCCTTTCAAATATCTTGTAGTTACTCGGATTTTAGCGACTACATTGATGATTCCAATTTTAGTTTTCTTTGGTGATGCAATTGCCATTTTTGGTTCTGCAATGGTTGAAAATATAAAAGGTAATGTTTCGTATTTACTCTATTTCAATCAAGTTTTCAATAGTTTAGAATTTAGCGATTTAATTCCAACCACCATAAAAACTTTCTTTTTTGGATTTGCAATCGGATTAGTGGGATGTTTTAAAGGCTATAATTGCAAAAAAGGAACTGCTGGCGTTGGACTTGCTGCAAATTCTGCGGTGGTTTTCACTTCAATGCTACTTTTTATTATTGACTTTATAGCCGTATTTGTTTCAAATATATTTTATGATTTATAAATTATGAACACCAATAAATCAAATCCTGTTATAGAAATCAATGACCTTCGGAAAAGTTACGGCGAAAATCACGTGCTTGACGGATTCAATATGAAGTTATTTGAAGGCGAGAATTTGGTTATAATGGGAAAATCAGGTTGTGGAAAATCAGTGATGATAAAATGCCTCATCGGATTGGAAGAGCCTGATGGCGGTACGATTATGGTAATGGGCAAAAATATTAACGATTTAAAACACGAAGATTTAGATGAATTGCGAACAGAAATTGGATTTCTTTTTCAAGGAAGTGCGCTCTATGACTCAATGTCGGTTCGTGAAAATTTAGAATTTCCGTTGCGAAGACATACCAAAAAATTCGGTTTCCTAGAAGATACAACGCCTTTAGTAATGGAAGCCTTAGAAAATGTAGGTTTGGCAAACGCAATTGATTTAATGCCCAACGAACTTTCTGGTGGGATGAAACGCCGAATTGCACTGGCACGAACTTTAATTTTACAGCCTAAAATTATTCTTTATGATGAGCCAACCACGGGTTTAGACCCTATTACTTCTAAAGAAATTATTTTATTAATGATGACAATTCAAAAAAAATACAACACATCTTCAATCATAATTACGCACGATGTGGATTGCGCTCGTGTGATTTCAAATAGAATGATTTTATTGGTTGATGGAATAAATTACAAAGAAGGAACTTTTGAAGAATTATCTGTTTCTTCGGATGAAAAAGTTCGTGCTTTCTTTAAATAAATATAAAAATGGAAAAGTCAACAACACAGAAAATGCGTTTAGGAATTTTTGTAATCATTGGATTAATGCTATTTGTTTTAGCGATTTATTTCATTGGCGAAAAACAGAAAATGTTTGGTGAAACCAATAAATTAAGTGCCGTTTTCAATAATGTAAGCGGTTTGCAATTGGGAAATAATGTTCGGTATTCAGGAATAAATGTAGGCACAGTTCGAGGAATTTCAATAATTAACGACACCACAATTCGCGTGGATATGATTATTGACAAAACCGTTTTCAAACACATCAATAAAAATGCAGTGGCATCTATAGGATCTGATGGTTTAGTTGGAAATATGATTATCAATATTACACCCGGTGAAAATTCAATTAGCGCCGTTCAACCTGGCGATATAATTAAATCTGTAAATAGAATTCGTACCGATGATATTTTAAGCACCTTGAATGTTACCAATCAAAATGCGGCATTATTAACGGTTGATTTGCTCAAAATTACAAAAGAAATTACACAAGGAAAAGGAACTGTTGGTTTGCTAATTAATGATACAATTATGGGAAGCGACTTGAAAGAAACGCTGCGTTATTTGAAATTAACAAGCAAAGGAACGTCAGAATCTGTAGCTAAATTGAATGAATTGATTGCATCATTAAACAATAAAGACAATGCAATTGGGGTTTTAAAAGATACGGCTGTAGCCAATAAAATCAAAACGATTGTTGGCAATTTAGAACGTTCAAGCGATGGAATTAACAAAGTTGTAACCAATTTAAACGCTACTATTTCCAATGTAAAAGATGGGAAAGGCGCACTTAATTATTTGTCAAATGACCCAGAATTAGTTCACAAAATAGATTCTACAATGACCAATATCAATCAGGCGAGTTTCCGTTTAAATGAAAATTTGGAAGCCTTGAAACATAACTTTCTGTTTCGTGGCTATTTCAAAAAACAAGAAAAAGCGAAGCTGAAAGCTCAAAAGAAATAATTTAAACCCCTTTTAAACCTTCAATTAACAAATCAATATCTTGTTTGGTATTGTAATGACTGAATGAAATTCGTAAACTTGGTTTTTTCAAATCTTCAGCCGATAGAAATTCAGCAAGAACGTGTGAAGGCTTGATACTTCCCGATTGACAAGCACTTCCACGGGAAACTGCAATTCCTTTCATATCTAAACCAAAGAGAATCATTGCGGTTTTATCTTCCGAAAAAGGCAAGATGATATTCAAAACAGTATAAAAACCATCTTCAGAACCGTTAATTTGAAATTCTGGAAATTCCAATTCCAATTGTTCAATTAAATAGTTTTTAACTTCCGTAATGGCAGTTCTTTCTGCATCTAAATTGGCTAATGAAAGCGTTAAAGCCTTTGCCATTCCAGCAATTTGATGCACCGCTTCAGTTCCAGGACGCAAACTTTTTTCTTGTTCACCACCAAATAGTTGAGGTTGCAAACCCGAATTTTTTCTCACAAATGCAAAACCAACGCCTTTTGGCCCATGGAATTTATGTGCCGAAGCAACTAAAAAATTTATTGGTAATTTTTGCAAATCTATTTCTGTTTTCGCAACAGATTGAACCGTATCCGAATGAAATAAAACACTATTTTGTTGGCAAATTCTAGCAATTAAATCCAATTCTAAAACCGTTCCAATTTCATTATTGACGTGCATCAAACTCACCAATGTTTTTATATCTTGTGAAAGCAAACCAACTAAATCTGTTTTGTCGATAACACCATTTGCTTTAATTGCAACATAATCAACTTGAATATCAAACTCTTTTTGCAAGGCTTCAATCGTATGTAAAACAGCGTGATGTTCGATTTTTGTAGTGATTATTCGTTTCACTTTCAAATCTTTCACACAAGAACGAAGAATCAAATTATTGGATTCTGTTCCGCCAGAAGTAAAGATAATTTCTTGTGCATTACAATTCAATTCTTTGGCAATGGCTTTTCGAGAAAGTTCCACAATGCTTTTTGCATTCCTACCAAAACTGTGCGTTGACGACGGATTTCCATAATCATTTGACATAATAGAAACCATTTCGTGAATCACTTCTTCCCGAATTTGAGTTGTCGATGCGTTATCTAAATATACTTTTTTCATTGTTTGTTTTTTATCACTTTCCGAAATAAAACCGATGCAAATATAAGAAATTCTATTGTCTTTAATTAATTGCTTTTTCATTCTTAAAATTCAAAATTTGACTTTGAATACTATAATAAAGAGTTAATTTTTATGATTTTAAAGCGTTATGCTTTTGAAACAAATTAAAAATTCTATTTTTGTTTTAAATATGAAAAATATGAAACGATTTCTTGGTTTATTACTTTGCGCCTTCCTTTTCAATAGTTGCGATGATGGAGATATCAAATTAGACACTTTTAATTTTGATTCTGCAGCAGCAATAAACGATTGCGATGTGAATAACGGATTGTTTTTCAAGGTAAAAAACAATGAAGCGTTGATTTTACAAACGCCAATTTCGACTTTTGAAAACGTTGTTACCGCTGCAAATACGCCACGAACCATTTTGGTTAGCAGTACCAATAAAGTAATTTACAGACTTTTCAATTCCATAATTAGCAGTGCTTATTTCTGCGCTTCTTTTCCGCCCGCAAGCCCAACGGTTTCTGACGAATGGAATGCTGCCGCTGGTGTTGCAGGTACAAGCGGAATTATTGAAGTGACAACTACTGAAATACGAAATCCCACAACTCTAGTTTTGACCGGCTACAATCACTACGTCGTTTTCAAGAATATTACGTTTTCTAACGGCGTAAATTCTTTTACTTATGCCCAATATATTTTTGGAAATTTCGTGACTTCTATTTAAGTTAAAAATGTTTTCTACATAAAAAAGTGTAAATTCATATTGACAATAAATAACAGCTTTTTCTTTTGGGCGTGCCCTCGTTTTGAACGTTTTTACAAACGAGGCAATTTCTACTAAACTCGGTCGGGTTTTCCGTTGCAAGTCCTCGTCAAGTTCCGCTTTCGCTACACTTGTCTGCGGGCTTTCCTCTTCACCCCCTCACGCAAAACAGACAACTTAGAGTGTTAGATTTTTAGACATTTTAGACTTTTTTGACTTTTTTGACTTCTTGGACTTCTTATTATTCCGCAAGTTAATTTTCCGCAAACAACTTCCCATCTAGTCTCCCTTTCCTTCGGAAAGGGCTGGGGATAGGAACTTCCCGATTATAACTTTCATTGCGAGGTACGTGGCAATCTTATCAGAATTATTTTTTCTTGTATTTGTAGGCATATTTTAGAACCCAGTACTATACATTATGGGAAATCTACGTTCAAAAAGATACAAATATGTATCATAAAGATACAAATATGTACTATAAAGATACAAATATGTATTATAAAGATACAAATATGTATCATAAAGATACAAATATGTATCATAAAGATACTAAAATGTATCATAAAGATACAAATATGTATCATAAAGATACAAATATGTATTATAAAGATACTAAAATGTATCATAAAGATACAAATATGTATTATAAAGATATTAAAATGTATCATAAAGATACAAATATGTATTAAATAAATACATTTAAGGATAAGCATAAAAAAACTGCCTAAAAACAACATAAGCTGCTTTGAAGAACGTTTTTTCTCAAAACTATTTGTAGAAATTAGCTATTTTACTGGCTATTTGCCGCTGGTCTTGCTGCATTACCTGAGACTAGAATTTTGTGTAAACTCTAAAAATGGTAAGGATAACAGTAATCAGTTTGTATCCTCCAAAGCTAAAGCATTGGGGTACTATATGGTTCGAACCGCTGGTTCTTGCACGTGGTGAGACAGTCTCATAGGTTATCTGTGTAGGCTATCTGTGTAGGCTATCCCCAAAGCTAAAGCATTGGGTTACTATATGCACCGAGCCTATGGCTCTTGCACGTGATGAGAGAGTCCCGTAGGGATGGGACATATAGTAACTATGGACTTCAGTCCGTTGGTGTAGCATAGGTAGCGCCACAGGTAGAGTAATGCGTATGATACTAACACGAGTAAACCAAGACAGATCGGGATATCACGCCAACTACTTCACGCTCTGGCACCCTTTCCCTTGGAAAGGGCTGGGGATAGGATTTTTAGCCACGGATTAAACGGATTAAACGGATTTTCACTGATAACCAAATTAACAAATAACCAAATTAACATATTAGATATAAGTACATTTCTGTAGGGACGTAATTATGAAAAATAGAAAGTTACTGAGATTCGAGATGTCCTAGCCCAGATTGAAGTGAAAAGCCCGGAATGAAAAAAGGTAGTTTTTCTTGCCGAAAAAGAGCGACCGCAGGAAGCTCCTTTTTCGGCATAGAAAAACACCTTTTTGAATGAGGACTTGAAACGGAAAGCTGGAAGTAGCTCCTAAAAAATGGAATTCAACTGGAATTTGCAACTTTTTATCGCTATTTTACAATTACTTACCTATATATATTGCGTGGTTTTTTGTAAACCATTATATTTGCGTTCATAAAATTTGAAAAATGATTAAGATTACTTTGCCCGATGGGTCTGTTAAGGAATTTGAAATTGGTGCTACGCCGATGGATGTTGCGATAAATATTAGTGAAGGATTTGCGAGAAATGTGATTTCTGCGGCATTTAACGGAACGACGATTGAGACTTCAACGCCTTTAACGACTGACGGTGCGCTTGTTTTATATACTTGGAATGACGAAAACGGGAAGAAAGCGTTCTGGCATTCGACGTCTCACGTTATGGCGCAAGTTTTGGAAGAAATGTATTCTGGAATTAAATTAACGCTTGGACCTGCGATTAGTAACGGGTTTTATTATGATGTAGATTTTGAGGATCATAAGATTACCGATGCTGATTTTAAGAAAATTGAAGATCGAGTTTTGGAAATTTCAAGAGAAAAACACGAATTTAAGTTGCGTCCTGTTTCAAAAGCGAAAGCATTGGAAATTTATAAAGACAATGTTTATAAAACTGAATTAATTTCGAATTTGGAAGATGGCACGATTACTTTTTGTGATCACGCTACTTTTACAGATTTGTGTCGTGGTGGTCATATTCCAAATACTGGAATTATCAAGGCGATGAAAGTGATGAGTGTTGCTGGTGCTTACTGGCGTGGTGATGAGAAAAATAAGCAATTGACCCGTGTTTATGGAACTTCGTTTCCAAAGCAAAAAGATTTGACGGAATATTTAGAATTGCTTGAAGAGGCAAAACGTCGTGATCATAGAAAATTAGGAAAAGAATTGGAATTGTTTGCGTTTTCACAAAAAGTGGGACAAGGATTGCCATTGTGGTTGCCAAAAGGGGCTGCTTTGAGAGACCGATTGGAACAATTTTTGAAAAAAGCACAGAAAAAAGCGGGTTACG
>JBILPJ010000123.1:0-6996 GCA_044373975.1 Flavobacterium sp.
AATAGAGTTGAAACAGTTATTAAATTTTCCATTAGATAGAAAAATTGAATTGATAAAACCTGCTTTTTTAGTTTCTGAAAAATCAAAATCAGAAGAAAACGAATATGAAATTACAAAGAAAGCAGTTGCAATAAATCCCTCCTATTCAATGAGTAAATGGATTGAAAACAAAGCAAAAACCGAAATTTCATTGGCAAAATCAGCAAAAATGCCAATATTAAATTTGAAATATACTTACGGTTCTAACTTCAGTGATAGCGACCCTTTGATTTCATATAACGATCAGATAGACAATAATTTAGCATCGGTATTAAAATTAAGTTTGATAGTTCCAATATTCAATCAATTTGAAACTACATTTAAAATAAAACAGAATAAATTGAGTTTTGAACAAGCAAAATTAGAAACTAAAATGGAAGAAAACAGACTTTCAAAAGTGATTCTGCAAGCCATAAATGATAAAAAAGCAGCTAATAAAAAACAAGAAACAGCAACAATTGCATTTGAATTTGCTAAAAAAAGCTATGAAGCCGATTTATTAAAATATGAATTGGGAAAAATAAATATAAATGAAATTAATTTTACAAAGTCGAATTTTATAAACGCACAGGTCGAATTGATTAATTCAAAATATGAACTATTATTTAATACTGGATTGTTAAATTTTTATTTGGGGGAAGATTTTTCAATGTAATACCATCTGTAATTTTAAAATAGTCCAAAATCAAGTAGTGTAATGCCGATATAGTATGAAAATAGTACAATTTTTATTGGACTATATTGAATACATAATCGGTATAAATTAATAAAGCATTTGAATTTCCTTAATTCCAAAAGTTTGAATCGTATCATTTTCTAATAAAACAACCAATTGCCCCGAAGAATTGACATTTTGAATAATTCCCATAAATTTTTCCTCTTTGGAATTGGAAAAAGGCATTGGAATTCCTTTCTTGAAAAGTTTTTGATTGTATTCCAACCATAAATCGGATGCTAAACCATTTTTCAAAACAGAAACATTCGTTTTTATTGCATCAATAATTTTGAGAAGTAATTTTTCTTTATCAAAATCTGAACCCATTACAACCGCTAAAGAAGTTGCTTTTGGAAGTCCGTCAAAATTAATTTGGTTCACATTTAAACCAAATCCAACAATAGAAACAATTTCGCCATTATTCTTAATGGTGTTTTCAATCAAAATGCCAGCAATTTTTTTATTGTCTGACAATATGTCGTTTGGCCATTTTATAGCTAAATTTGGAATAACATCGGTTTCTAATGTTGAAATAATAGCAAGTGCAATGGCAACATTAAGATCAAAAATTTCAGTATTATTTTTTAAAACATCTTTAATTAAGATGCTAATAATAAGGTTTTTACCAATTTCGGAATCCCACTTCGCGCCCATTTGACCTTTGCCATTGGTTTGATTTTCGGCTGAAACAACGGTGAAATTTTCAAGCAATTGTTTACCTGACAGCGCCTTTAGGAAATCGTTCGTAGAATCTATGGCATCGAGTTTGATTAATTTCATATCATTAAAAGGTGCTACAGAATTTAAACTTGTGTTAAGGTTCAAAATTAAGCACAAAAAATGGTAACTTTGCAAAAAATATAAAATTTTAAATGGCTAAAAATAATAATAGCAATGATGTTTTACTAGCAAACATTATTAAGGGAATTGAAGAAGTAAAAGGAAATGATATTGACATTTTAGATTTGAGAGAAATTGATAATTCAGCTTGTGATTATTTTGTGATATGTAATGGAAATTCAAATACTCAAGTAAATGCAATTGTGAATTCTGTTCAAAAAACGGTTTCAAAAGAGATAAAAGACAAGCCTTGGCACGTGGAAGGAATGGAAAATGCGGAATGGGTTTTGATGGATTATGTGAATATTGTAGTTCACGTATTTCAAAAAAATATCAGAGAATATTACAACATCGAAAGCCTTTGGGGCGATGCGAAAATAACAACAATTGCTAATAAATACTAAAGATTTTATATTAAATGGCTACAGAAAACAATCAAAATCCTAAAAAAATTAAAATCAATCCTTGGTTGATTTATGGTGCAGTTGCATTGATTTTTTTATTCATAAGTTTTATAACTGGAGGTTCAAGTTTTGAAGAACCACTAAAAACATCTTCATCAAAATTCAACGAATATCTTGAAAAAGGACAAGTCGAAAAAGTAATTGTTTACAATAAAATGGAAGCTGATGTTTATTTAACAGCTGCGGCATTAAAAGAAGCTAATCATAAAGTTGTTGCAAAAGATTTATTGAACAGACCTAATAAAGGACCTCATTATACTTTCGATATTGGAAATGATGAGATATTCCAAAATAAGTTGGAAGCTGCAGTAAAAGCAGGACAATTAAAGGAATATAGTTTCTTGCCAAAAAGCAATTGGAGCGAATTATTACAAATGATACTTCCGTTTGTCCTTATATTAGGACTTTGGATTTTCATAATGAGACGAATGAATGGTGGCGCAGGTGGTGGTGCTGGAGGTCAGATTTTCAATATTGGAAAATCAAAAGCCAAACTATTTGATGAAAAAACAGATATTAAAACTACTTTCAAAGACGTTGCAGGACTTGAAGGAGCAAAAGAAGAAATACAAGAAATTGTAGAATTCTTGAAAAATCCTGAAAAATATACCAATCTTGGAGGTAAAATTCCAAAAGGAGCTTTATTAGTTGGTCCCCCAGGAACAGGAAAAACATTATTGGCGAAAGCCGTAGCTGGAGAAGCACAAGTACCCTTTTTCTCTTTATCTGGTTCAGATTTTGTGGAAATGTTCGTTGGTGTTGGAGCTTCAAGAGTTCGTGATTTATTCAAACAAGCAAAAGAAAAATCACCCGCAATTATCTTTATTGATGAGATTGATGCTGTAGGTAGAGCACGTGGAAAAAGCAATATGTCTGGCGGAAATGACGAACGTGAAAATACACTAAATCAATTACTTACAGAAATGGATGGTTTCGGTACCAATTCAAATGTAATTGTATTAGCTGCAACCAACAGAGCCGATGTTTTGGACAAAGCATTAATGCGTGCGGGTCGTTTTGACAGACAAATATTTGTTGATTTACCGGATGTTCGTGAAAGAAAAGAAATTTTTGATGTTCACCTTGCGCCTTTGAAAAAAGTCGAAGGATTAGATACTGACTTTTTAGCAAAACAAACCCCTGGATTTTCAGGAGCAGATATTGCAAATGTTTGTAATGAAGCGGCTTTAATTGCTGCAAGACACAACAAAACTGCCGTTGACAAACAAGATTTCCTTGATGCTGTTGACAGAATTGTCGGTGGTTTAGAAAAGAAAAACAAAATCGTAACTCCGGAAGAAAAAAGAGCAATTGCTGTTCACGAAGCAGGGCACGCAACCGTAAGTTGGATGCTTGAACACGCCGCACCACTAATAAAAGTAACTATTGTTCCTCGTGGTCAAAGTTTAGGAGCAGCTTGGTATTTGCCTGAAGAACGCTTAATTGTTCGTCCAGATCAAATGTTGGATGAAATGTGTGCAACAATGGGTGGAAGGGCTGCAGAAAGAGTCGTTTTTGACAAAATTTCAACAGGTGCGTTAAGCGATTTGGAAAAAGTTACCAAACAAGCCAGAGCAATGGTTACGGTTTATGGATTGAATGAAAAAATTGGTAATATCACTTATTATGATTCGTCGGGTCAAAGTGAATATAACTTTTCAAAACCGTATTCTGAAGATACTGCGATGATTATTGACAAAGAAATTTCATTGTTGATTGAAGGACAATATCAAAGAGCAATTCAAATTCTAAATGAAAATAAAGATAAATTGAATTTATTGGCGGATATTTTAATTGAAAAAGAGGTTATTTTCAAGGACGATTTGGAAGCGATATTCGGAAAACGAACTTTTGATAAAAATTTAAGTGAAGAAACTTCACTCTAAAATATACTTTTTTACACTTTTTTTAAAAAATCTTAATTCAAAAATGCTTTTGAATTAAGATTTTTTTATCTTTGGATGTTTTGAATAAACAAACTAAATATTTTAAGCTATAATATGAGTCTTTTTAGAAAATTTTTTGGTTCTGGTGAGGAATCCTCAGAAGAGGAAAACCATAGTGAATTCAACCGTTCATCATCTGATTTGTCATTACCTGTTGATGAAAGATTTACTTTCAACTTCAAAAAAAATGGAGGAAAATTTTTGTATTGTGAAAACCTAACTGAAGTTAAAGAACACTTTGAAAATATATTAGAAGAAAATGATTGGTTTGAATCAGAAGTTTTGTGTTACGATCCAAAGCTCTTTAGTATGTTGGATGACAATAAATTGATTTACGACAAACCAACAAATCCTAAATTTCTATTAGCTACTTGCGAAAATTTAATTGCTGAAGAAGGTTCAATCTTATTTTCATCAAATCAAATTAAGCAAAAAAAACCAAACGAATTACCTACAAATATTGTTATTCTTGCTACTACAAGTCAAATATTAGAAAGTACAAGTGACGGACTTCGTATGATTAAGAAAAAATACGAAAAAGACTATCCTACAAATATTACGACTATTAAATATTTCGAAAAAGTAAAAGAAGAAGATTTCTTGCACTATGGAAGTTCAGCAAAAAATCTTTATTTATTGCTTTTAGAGGATTTATAAGATGCGCGAAACTCTAATAAGATTGGCATCTGGAATAATATATGTTGTTCTATTAATTGTAGCATCATCGTATTCTTTAAATAGTTTTCTGATTTTATTTGGAGCATTTCTTCTAATTGCAGTATATGAATTTTGCTCGCTTTTAAATCTAAATAAAATTTTACCATTACTAATTGCGGCAACCAGTTATTCTATGTTTTCCTATTTCTACGTTAGTGAAATCAATGAAATTCTAATATTAATCGCAACATTATTCGTCTCTATTAAATGTATTTTCTTCCTATTTAGTGACAAAAAACAAAATTCAGATAGTTATCAAAAATATGTTTACCTAATTGGATATATTATTCTTCCGTTCATATTAATTACTAAAATTCCTCTAGGGGTTCGAGGTTTCAACCCTAAAATTATCATTGGTATTTTTATCTTAATTTGGACAAACGACACCTTTGCCTATATCGTTGGAAAATCAATTGGAAAACACAAATTATTTGAAAAAATTTCACCGAAAAAAACCATAGAAGGCTTTGTTGGCGGGGTTTTATTTGCAGTTCTTGCTGGTTATATCATTTCAAAATATTACACAGAAAGCACTACTTTTATTTGGTTAATAATTGCTGTAATTGCAGGAATATTTGGAACAATTGGAGATTTAATTGAGTCTAAATTCAAGAGAATCGCTGGCGTAAAAGACAGTGGAAAAATAATGCCTGGTCATGGCGGAATTCTCGACCGATTGGACAGCGTAATCTTTGTCGCACCATTTGTATTTTTATTTTACAAGATTTTATCTTTCATCTAGTTTCTCTTCATCTTTCATCTTGAATCTTCACCTCTTCCCTATTTCCACAATTTCCAAATCCTTAATTTTATCGCCTTCAATCACAAATCGTAGCATCGTTCGCATTTGGTGAAAACCACTAATTCCAGCCGCGCCCGGATTCATGTGCAACAAATTATTTTTCTTATCAAAAATAACTTTCAATATATGTGAATGTCCACAAATGAATAATTTAGGCGGATTTGCAGCCATTTCCACCTTCAAATTCGGATTGTATTTCCCCGGATAACCGCCAATATGCGTAATCCAAACATCCACATCTTCACACATAAATCGGTCGTGCAACGGAAATTCCATTCGGGCTTTATCATCGTCAATATTCCCAAAAACACACCGCAAAGGTTTCAATTTTTTGATAGAATCCGTAACAACCAAATCCCCAATATCGCCTGCGTGCCAAACTTCATCGGCAAGATGAACGTATTTCAAAATCGTTTCATCAATGTGACTGTGCGTATCAGAAAGCAAAAGTATTTTTTTCAAAATTATTTTTTTTTGGAGCTATTTCCAGCTTTCCGCTTCAATCTTTTTGTTTTTGAAAATAAAAACAAAAAGGATTTCCGCTGCAATCTGGGCTAGGATTTTGTGGTAAAATTAAACATTCCAATTCACATACATATAATAAATCTAAACTTCATTATTTCACCAAACTTTAAACAATTAAACCTTTGAACGATTAAACGATTAAACTTCTTCTTTCCTCATATTAACATTTTGTTACAAAATCAAATTAAAAAAATCCTACATTAATAAGTATCTTTGCAACTTTGAAAACTATCAAACTTTGCGCTACTTCATAAAATTGGCATATAACGGAACTAAATACCACGGTTGGCAAATTCAACCGAATGCTTCGTCTGTACAAGAAACTTTGAACGCCGCACTTTCTGTAATTTTGAATTCTGATATTAATATAATGGGTGCTGGACGAACAGATACAGGCGTTCACGCAAAAGAAATGTTTGCTCATTTTGATTACGAACCTAAATTTGAAACAGAATCTACCGTTCACAAACTCAATTCCTATCTTCCAAAAGACATCGTTATTTTTGAAATTTTTGCTGTTTCTAATGAAGCCCACGCCCGTTTTGACGCTAAAAAAAGAACCTATCAATATTACATTTCTACCTATAAAGATGCTTTTTCACAAGATGGAAGTTGGTATTACCACCAAATTTTAGATATTAATTTGATGAATCAAGCAGCGCAATTGCTATTAAATCACACCGATTTTCAATGCTTTTCAAAGGTAAATACCGATGTAAATACATTCAATTGTACTATTTCTGAAGCTTATTGGAAAAATGAAAACAATCAAT
This sequence comes from Flavobacterium sp., assembly GCA_044373975.1. Taxonomy (GTDB): domain Bacteria; phylum Bacteroidota; class Bacteroidia; order Flavobacteriales; family Flavobacteriaceae; genus Flavobacterium. Next base: position 6,822 of record JBILPJ010000123.1, read on the forward strand.
TGATTTTTACCATTTCCGCCGATAGATTTCTTCGAAATATGGTTCGAGCAATTGTGGGAACGCTCGTGAATATTGGTTTACACAAAATATCCTTATCCGATTTTAATACCATTATAGAAAATAAAAACAGAAACGAAGCAGGGTTTTCCGTTCCAGCACAAGGTTTATACCTCAC
>JBILPJ010000021.1:0-18720 GCA_044373975.1 Flavobacterium sp.
ATTAGAATTTTGTACATTGTAGTTGTGTTGTGAAATACAAAAGTAAGAATAGTTTTTTGATTATTAAATTTTGATTTTTAATTATTTATTAGAGTTCTAAATGTCAATTTTAAAAAGTAAAATATACAATTGAAAGTTAAACAATTTAGATATTTGACTTTTAACTCAACAACGAAATTTATTTACAATATATTTGCATTAAATTAAACTACACATAACATGAAACAACATTTACGCTTAAACGAATATAAAGTCTTGTTTTACAGACTGTTTTTGGCTTATGTTTTTTATTTTTTTGCAAGAATTTTATTCTATATTTATAATTTTCAACTGTTGAAAGTTGATTCTATTACCGACTTTTTTTCGCTTTGTTATTACGGATTGGCATTCGATACAACTGCTATTTTATATGTAAATCTACTATTTATTGTTTTTTCAATTCTTCCCATATTTAAAAACACGCATAACAATTATCAAAAATTCTTATTTTATCTTTATTTCATTATAAATTTATTTGCGTACGCTACCAATTTCATTGATTTTATTTACTATAAATTCACTTTTGCGAGAACCACAATTGTAGCCTTGAACGTATTAAAACACGAAACTAATAAAACGGTTTTATTTTTAAATTTCTTAATTGAATACTGGCACGTGTTTATTTTATTTCTAATTTTTTCTTCGATTTGGGTTTATTTATATAAAAAAGTAACCGTGATTGCATTTCAACCAACCAAAAAAATCGCTTACTTTGGATTTTCAACTGTTGGTTTTTTGTTTATCATTTTGATGGTAATTGGAGGAATTCGAGGTGGCGATTTCAAAAAATCAACGCGTCCAATTAACCTTTTAGATGCAAGTCGTCACGTTAAAAATATTGTTCATTCGGACATTGTTTTGAACACTCCATTTGCAATAATTAGAACTTTATTTAGCAATAGTTTTTTGAAAACTAATTATAAAGATGTTACTCCTGAAGTCATAAATAACTTGGTTCAACCGATAAAAAAATATCACAACAATCCTGAAACAAAGCCTAATGTCGTAGTTTTTATATTAGAAAGTTACGGGCGGGAATACATCGGTGCTTTAAATAAAGACGCAAAAATTCCTAAATATAAAAGCCATGCACCATTTTTGGATTCGTTATCTCAACACAGTATGATTTTTACAAACGCTTACGCAAATGGACGACAGTCTATTCACGGAATGTCATCGGTTTTAGCAGGAATTCCGTCTTTTAAAGATGCATTTACCTCATCGCCCTATCCAAAACAGAAAATTGAATCATTAGTTTCAACCTTGAAAAGCGAAGGTTATAACACTAATTTTTTCCACGGAGCCGCCAATGGATCAATGGGGTTTTTAGGTTTTGCAAACATATTAGGAATTGACAATTATTATGGACGAACTGAATTCAATGACGATTCTGAATTTGATGGGTTCTGGGGAATTTGGGACGAACCCTTTTTTCAATTTATGAAGAAAACATTGGACAAAAAGAAAGAGCCCTTTTTCGCTTCAATATTCACCGTTTCATCTCACGAACCTTATATTATTCCTGAAAAATACAAAAATAAATTTCACGAAGGTGGCGTTCCAATTCATAAATGTGCTGAATATACTGACTATTCATTGAAAAGATTTTTTAATGAAGCCAAAAAAGAGCCTTGGTTTTCCAATACAATATTTGTATTTGTTGCTGATCACTGCAATCAAATATATTATGATGAATTTCAAAAACCAATAAATCGATTTGCGGTACCAATTATTATTTACAAACCCAACAGCAAATATGTTGGCGTGAATAATGATTTAGCACAACAAATTGATATTTATCCAACCATTTTAGATATGATTGGTTATAAAAAACCTTTTAGAAGTTGGGGAAGAAGTTTATTGGACACGAAAACCAGTGCGCCATTTGTAATGAATTCTACTGGAACTATTTATCAGTTTTCTAAGGGAAATTACATTTGCACCTTTGATGGAAATAAAGCGACTGGGTTTTATGATAAGGATGATAAAGGGTTGAAAGCAAATCTCATAGCTAATAAAAATGCTGAAATGGCAGGATTAGAATTGAATTGCAAAGCATTCATTCAAGATTATATGAATAGAGTTGTGGATAAAAAAATGTATTCTAAATAAAGATTGGTTTTTAGAAATAAAAAAACCGCCTATTTTAAAGGCGGTTTAAATATCATTTAATGATTTAATTAATCATTTTGAGATTTCAAAGCTAAAGTATAAATTACAAGACCAAATCCAATTTTGTTGATTGCATCTGCAATGTTGTAAACTACGTCAACACTTCCTTTTCCGATGATTCCTGTGTACCATCCGTCAGTTCCTAACATGTATCCTAAAGGATAAATTGCCCAACCAACTAATACGAACCAACACAAGATTTTGTGAGCAGCTAAAACATTTCCACCTGCAGAAGCAGCTAATTTAGAAGCGCTTCCTAACCAAATTTCATAAACAATTACGAAATAAGCCAATCCTGAGATTCCTCCCCATAATGCAGCTTGGTCAGAGAAAACTGTTTCCCCTAAATAACCTGTAACTAACATTACTACAGATAAGAAAATCATTTTCCATAATAAATCGGTTTTTGCACCTGCAACTTTAAGTATCAAGAAAAACTCAACACACATCAAAGGCACGGTTAAAATCCAATCCACATATCTGAAGAATGTAGGCGATTCTTGGAATTCTGCCCAATATTCCTTCATGTAGAAATAATGTACTGCAGCGATAAAGGTAATTAAACCTGATACCAATACAGAAGTGCGCCACTTTTTGTCAAATTGACTTAACGATAAAAAGAAAAATGCTGATGCTGCCATCATGGCCATACATCCAACAAAAAAAGTGAATCCTACATAATCTGTAGGTGCTAACTTTCCAATCAAACTTGGGATAAACATAAAATTCGTCATAATTAAATAGATTATATTGGTAACAAAATTATTTTTGTTGAACCAAAAGTAACAAAAGTTGAACAAATAAAAAAACATTTTATTGCTTATTTTTTACTATTTTTAAACAAAATTTATAAATAAAATATGAAATATTCAAATTTCGCAATAGTGGCAAGCTTTTTCGGGTTGTGGCTAGATTCTTTCATTTCTAATAATGCGCAAATAATTGTTGGATTTGCTTTAATTTTGACGTTCGGGATATTACATGGAGCTAACGATTTACTTTTGATTAGAAATATTGGTTCTGAAAAAGAAAAATTATCTTTATTTAAATTACTAACTTATTATTTAATTGTAGTTGGATTTGGAGCGCTTTTGTTTTGGATTATTCCTTGGTTTGCATTGTTACTATTTATTATAGTTAGCGGTTATCATTTTGGGGAACAACAATTTCAAAATCTAGAAAAAAGCATATTATTCAAGTTTTTTGAATTTACTTACGGGTTGTTTATTTTAATGTTACTTTTTATATTCAATATAAATGAAGTTCAAAACGTAATCCAAAACATTACTTTCATAAGAATTCCTGAAAGTTATTTTTCAATAGGATTAGCAATTACTTCGTTATTATTGTTAGTACAAGGTTTTTACTTTTCTCAAAAATTATTAGAATTTAAAAGCAAATGGCACTTGGAAACATTCTATTTGCTAGTTTTTACAATTATTTTCAAAGTATCGAGTTTGATTTGGGGATTTGCAATATATTTTATTTTATGGCACAGTATTCCTTCAATAATAAATCAAGTAATTTATTTGAATGGAGAATTTAACTGGAAGAATTTTGGTGTTTATATTAAAACAGCCTTTGCTTATTGGTTGGTTTCCTTAGTAGGAATTGCAGTATTGTACTTATTATTTAAAGATATAAAAATATTTAATGCCCTATTTTTCTCTTTTTTAGCAGCAATAACCTTTCCGCATGTTTTGGTAATTTATGTTTTATTCAAAAAGAAATAAAAAAAACCGCCTTGTTTTAAAGCAAGGCGGTTTAGAGATTTTATGAATTCTTATTAATCATTTTGAGATTTAAGAGCTAAAGTATAAATTACAAGTCCAAATCCAATTTTGTTAATTGCGTCTGCAATGTTGTAAACTACGTCAACACTACCTTTTCCGATGATTCCTGTGTACCAACCGTCAGTTCCTAACATATATCCTAATGGATAAATTGCCCAACCAACTAATACGAACCAACATAAGATTTTGTGTGCAGCTAAAACATTTCCACCTGCAGAAGCAGCTAATTTAGAAGCGCTTCCTAACCAAATTTCATAAACAATTACGAAATAAGCCAATCCAGAGATTCCTCCCCATAATGCAGCTTGATCAGAGAAAACTGTTTCCCCTAAATAACCTGTAACTAACATTACCACAGATAATAAAATCATTTTCCATAATAAATCTGTTTTTGCACCTGCTACTTTAAGAATTAAGAAAAACTCAACACACATTAATGGAACAGTTAAAATCCAATCTACATATCTGAAGAATGTTGGCGATTCTTGAAATTCTGCCCAATATTCTTTCATGTAGAAATAATGTACTGCTGCAATAAAGGTAATTAAACCTGATACCAATACAGAAGTGCGCCACTTTTTATCAAATTGACTTAATGATAAAAAGAAAAATGCAGATGCAGCCATCATAGCCATACATCCAACAAAGAAAGTGAATCCTACATAATCAGTAGGTGCTAACTTTCCAATTAAACTTGGAATAAACATAAAATTTGTCATAATTAAATTGGTTAAATTTTGGTTTTCTTACTCGTATGGCTTTTCGGTAACGCCCCGTTTATTTAAGTGGTTTCTGGACTCCACTTTTTATTATAATGCTTAAAATATTGTTGCATTCATATCAAAATTAATTAATATAAATCAAATTTATAATTATGAACTTAAAAAGTTATTAAAAAAATATTTATTAAATTGTTAATAACTGATGGTTTATATCTAATTAATACTAATATTAAACTTATAATATATGGAATTAGCAATACACTTAATATGCATGCAAAAATTAATTAATATTAATGATATCAAAAAATAAATCTAAAATAAGGGAGGAAGTTGCTGAAATTGTAAATGAAAAATCTATGATTATTATTGGTTTTACTTTAATTCAATATTAAAGCGGTTAAGAATAATAATGAAATGGCAAAAATACATTAAATCAATTCCTTAAAATATTGCAACAAAATACTATCGTTTTCACGAGTTGGTGTGAATACTTCTAAAATATAAGGTTTGTTGTTTTGAGAATACATTTGTTCTAATTCATTATTTAAACTTGTTTCATCGCTGGCAATTGCATATTCAAAACCATACATTTTAGCCAAATGTTCCGCAGTAAAACAATGTGATGTTTCGAAAAACGTATTGAAAACAGGCGTTTCATCGTGTCCTGGTAAAATTCTAAAAATGCCTCCGCCCCCATTATTTATCAATATAATTTTGAGGTTTTTGGGAATGTAATTGTTCCACAACGCATTGGAATCGTATAGAAAACTAACATCTCCTGTAATTAAAATAGTCTGTTTTTCATTGGCTACAGCCGCACCAATTGCCGTGGAAGTACTTCCGTCAATTCCGCTGGTTCCTCGGTTGCAATAGACTTCAATTGACGGATGAATGTCAATTAATTGTGCATAACGAATTGCCGAACTGTTGCTAATTTGCAAGTGACTGTTTATTGGCAAACTCTGAATTACTTTCTCAAAAACCTTGAAATCTGAAAAAGGGATTTTTGATAAATAGTCTTTGTGTTTTTCTTTTCTGAGTGAATTTATCGCATCAAAAATATCGAAATAATTACTTTCAATTGGTTGTAATAATGGAATAAACACGTTGAAAAAAGTATTCGGGTCGGTTTCAAAATGCTTGGTCAAACAACCAAAAGTGTTGTAGGCACGCAAAGAATCTATGTGCCAATGGTATTTTGGTTTGTATTTCCGTAACGCTGCCTTGATGCGTTTTGAAACTACCATTCCACCAAAAGTAATGAGGATATTTGGTTGAAACACCTCAAAATCATCAGATGAAAATGGGGTAATTATGGTGTCAATATTGTTTATAAAGGAAGGATGATGCAAATTCGATGTGGTTTCTGTCATCACAACAACAGAAGCATCACTTGCTAAAAAATCAATTATTGAAGCAGCAATTGCATTGGGTTCATTGACACCAACAAGTATTAATTTCTTTTTTGATGAGTTCCAAATATAGGCAAATTCATTCCAATACTCGGTTGAAACAACGGAATCGTCATTTGCGTAAGCGGTAGTATTTACAGTAACAGAAAGCTCAGAAACCGTTTCATACAAAGGCTCTTCAAAAGGCGCATTGATGTGAACCGGACCTTTTTTCGCAATTGAAATGGCAATGGCTTCCCTGATTTTCGAATCGTTTTCTGAAGACGCACCTTCGACCAAATTGGCATTGTACAACGAATGATTTTCGAACACCTTTTCTTGACGAATGGTTTGTCCATCACCAATATCAATTTTATCTAAAGGCCTGTCGGCGCTGATAACTACTAAAGGAATTTGACTGTAAAATGCTTCTGCAAAAGCAGGATAATAATTTAAAAGTGCGGATCCTGACGTGCAAATTACAGCAACGGGTTTTTTAATTTGCTGTGCTATTCCCAACGCAAAAAAAGCGGCACTTCGCTCGTCGGCAATACTGTAACAGGTGAATTTAGGATTATTTACAAACCCAATAATTAAAGGCGCATTTCTTGAACCAGGCGAAATTACAATGTTAGTGACTCCTTTGGTGAGACAAATTTCGATGATGCTTTGCGCTAAAGGAATTTTTGGGTAAATCATTGTAAAGTAAGGTTCAATGATGCAAAGGTACAAAGTTGCAAAGGTTTTTACTACGTTCTTTAAATACTTTTATTACTTTTGGGAAACAATTTACACCAAATGGAAATCAAAATTAGAGCGTACAAAACCGAAGACACTCAGGCTATTTTGGATATTATTAATTATAATATTCTTCACTCTACCGCTTTATATGACTATTATATTCGGAATTACGAGCAACAAAAAGCCATTTTGGAAGACAAAATCAATAAAGGTTTTCCTGTAATAGTTGCTGAATTGAACGAAGAAATTGTTGGATTTGGTATGTATAGTGAATTCCGTTTTCGAGAAGCGTATAAGTTTACGGTTGAACATTCGGTTTATGTTTCTGAAAATCATATTGGAAAAGGCATTGGAAAATTGCTTTTATCTGAATTAATTCAATTGGCGAAAGCCCAAGGATTGCACACGATGATTGGTGTAATTGATTCCGAAAATCAAGGCAGCATTGCATTTCACGAACAATTCGGATTTAAAACTGTGGGAATCATCAAAGAATCTGGATATAAATTTGACCGATGGTTGGATTCTGTTTTTGTGCAGTTACTTTTAAAATGATAAATATAAACACAAATTTCACAAATTCACACAAATTAATTGTGCTTCATATTCTTTTATAAAACTTCTTTGTCAATAAAAATTTGGGTAAAAAACATAACAACCTAAAGAACCGTATATTTGCGCAACTAAATAATTTATGAGCTTCACCTTACTTTCTTCACCTTTACAGGGATTTACAGATTTTCGTTTTAGAAATGCCATCAATAAATACTTTGGGGGAATTGACACGTATTATTCTCCATATATTCGTTTGAACGGAAAGTTGGTGATTAAACCTTCTTATGAACGCGATTTGCTTCCTGAAAATAATATTGGTTTAGAAGTAATTCCGCAAATTATTACTAATGATGCCGATGAGTTTTTATTTGTTGCGAATTATGTAAAAGAACTTGGCTACAAAGAATTAAACTGGAATTTAGGTTGTCCTTATCCAATGGTTACGAAATCTGGAATGGGTTCTGGATTGATTTGTAATCCTGAAAAAATCAATCATATTCTTGACAGAATGCACTCGGAATCGGACATTATTGTATCTATGAAAATGCGTTTGGGCTACGATACTACCGAAGAAATATTGGATGTTTTGCCTATTTTAGATACTTATCCTATTAAGAATATTGCTATTCACGCCCGCATTGGTAAACAATTGTATAAAGGCGGCGTGCATTTGGATGCGTTTCAAAAGTGCATTGACAACACCAAACACAAATTATATTACAATGGCGATATAAAATCGGTGGCTAAATTCCGAGAAATGCAGGAACGTTTTCCCACTATTGACCATTGGATGATTGGTAGAGGATTAATTTCAGATCCGTTTTTGCCAAGTATGATTCGGCAAAATACGTTAGAATATCCTAAGAACAAAATAGAATTATTTAGTGCATTTCACGATACATTGTATGGAATTTATAGCGAATCATTATCCGGTTCCACGCATCTTTTACTGAAAATGTATCATTTATGGGAATATTTTGCAGTTACTTTCTCCAATCCACATAAAGTATTGAAGAAAATTAAAAAGGCGCAAAGCATTCGGAATTATGAACTTGCCGTTGCCGAAATCTTCAAAAGCGAGAAGTTTTAGTAATTACAATATTGCAAAAAGAGGAAAGAATCATGTTGATTCTTTCCTCTTTTTATATTTTTAAAAGTGTTTAGCGACTGATTACTAAAAATCGGAACACTCAATTACCCCTTAATCCAATTCACGATTTTTGCATCAGTTGGATTAACACCTGAAAGATACACTTGTTCCAATTCCCCTTTTTCGTTCAATAGATATTTTTGGAAATTCCATTCTACGTTAGAATCTTTCACACCGTTCTTCGCTTTTTTGGTTAGAAATTGATATACTTCATTCATATCATTTCCTTTAACCGAAATTTTGCTCATCATTGGGAAAGTCACCCCATAATTGGCTTGGCAAAAAGTGGCGATTTCAGCGTTAGTTCCTGGCTCTTGTGAACCAAAATTATTAGCTGGAAAACCTACAATTACAAAATTTTCGCCTTTGTATTTTTTATAAATAGCTTCTAATTGTTCGTATTGCGGTGTGTAACCACACTTAGAAGCGGTATTTACCACTAAGATTTTCTTCCCTTTTAATGAAGCAAAATCGAATGTTTTCCCGTTTAAATCTTTCACTTTGAATTGGTGAATTGACTGTTTAGTTTGTGCTTCCATAGTAATTGTCATCAATAAAGCTGTTGCGATTAAAAAGATACTTTTCATAGTTAATTTTTTATAAAATTACTCAAAATGAAAATGATGGTACATATAATTTGATTTAATTATTTGTTAAAAAAAATAGTGTCCTAAATATAAAAAAGACAAAACTTAAATACTCATTCTAAATTCTTCAATAATTGGACTGGCTTTTCCAAAATCTACTTCTTGAATAAAGACTTCAACCGCTAAATCTGTATTTCCAAAACCTGCCAAACGAGCAGATTGTATGTTGTTTTTCAAAACTGTATTCACTCCGATAGCTTCGATTTTTTGTTTTAAGGCTTGCGCCAAAATCTCACTCCCCGAAAATATTTTCATTAATCCCATTATGTATGATTTTTGTTTTTGATAAATACCAATTTATATTTTTACTCTTCTCCAATTTCAAATAAAAACGGCTCCAATAGCATTTTTTCAGCCAAGATTTCGATTCTTTCTGTAAGTTGTTCCGAAAAAATTAAGCGTTGCGTTCTCGTAATGCTATTCGAAATTCGCATAATTTTAGTTTCGTGACGCAATTTTAAAATAGCATCGGCATCGTCAAGAATAAACATTTTTAGACGATTGACATTATAACCTGCCGTGGTAAACATATCGCCAAGTCGATTTGGCGTTCCAATTAAAACATCAATTCCCGTAGAAATATAGTTTTTATCGTATTCCATATCGCCTTTATCGTGAATCCCGTAAACACGTAAATCGGTTTTACTTCCTAATTGTTCGAAAAGTTCTTCCATTGCCAATACTTTCGCTTTGTCTTCAACTATTATTAATGCTCGTGGCGATTCTTCCCCTTCACAAACTAATTGTTGGATAACATTTAAAACAATTGTAGTTGATTTACCGCTTCCTTTTGGTGAAATTACAATGCAATCGGCACCACTTTTCAAGGTTGAAAATGTTTCTTGTTGCAAGTCATTTGCTTCCGTCAACCCAATTTCAATTAAGGCTTCTTGTAATTTTTCGTTTATTTTTTTTAATTTCATTTATTTTAATTGAAAGATTCAAAAACTAATAATTGAAAGATTGGAATCTTACAATTATTAAATCTTCAAATCATATAATTATTTTATTTACTTGCAAACAATTGCACATCAGTCTCAGAAATTTCATTGCCCCCAAGAATGATTAAGCGTTCTACTACATTCCGTAATTCCCGAATATTTCCAGTCCAATCGTATTCTTGTAATAGTTTAATTGCCTTTTTAGAAAACGTCTTCGGGGCAATTCCTTGTTCCGCTGCAATTTTTTCTGTGAAATGTTCGATAAGCAAGGGAATATCATCTCTTCGTTCGTTTAATCCTGGAACTTTTATCAAAATTACCGCCAAACGATGGTATAAATCTTCTCTAAAACGACCTTCTTCAATTTCCTTTTTTAAATCTTTATTGGTCGCAGCAATTACGCGTACATCAACTTTGATGTCTTTGTCGGCACCAACTCGCGAAATCATATTTTCCTGTAAAGCTCGTAAAACTTTGGCTTGCGCCGATAAACTCATATCACCAATTTCATCTAAAAATAGTGTTCCTTTATCCGCTGCTTCAAATTTTCCTGCACGATCTTTAATTGCAGATGTAAAAGCACCTTTTACGTGTCCGAATAATTCACTTTCTATTAATTCAGAAGGAATTGCAGCACAATTCACTTCAATTAATGGAAAATTAGCGCGTTCACTTTTTTCGTGCAATTGATGTGCAACCAATTCTTTTCCCGTTCCATTTGGACCCGTAATTAGAACACGAGCTTCAGTTTTTGCGACTTTTTCAACCATTAATTTTATATGATTAATAGCTTCGCTTTCGCCAATCATTTCATAGTTTTTACTGACAATTTTCTTTAGAATTTTGTTTTCAACTACGAGTTGTTTTTTGTCTAATGCATTCCGAACCGTATTCAATAACCGATTCAAATCGGGTGGTTTTGATATGTAATCAAAAGCGCCCAAACGCATTGTTTGTATGGCAGTTTCCATATCGCCGTGACCCGAAATCATAACAATTGGAATTTCTGGTTTTATTTTTTTTACGGCTTGAAGCACTTCAACTCCATCCATTTTTGGCATTTTGATATCACACAAAACCAAATCGAAATCGTTATTTTTGATTTTTTCAAAACCGATTAAACCATCTTCCGCATCTTCTACTTGGTACGTGTCATTTTCTTCGGAAAGTATCTTTGTGAGAACTCTTCGAATGGATGCTTCATCTTCTATGATTAATATTCTTGACATATATTTTTGTGTTTAATTGGTAAATCGGTTAATCGGTTAAACAAATAACCGGTTAAACAATTAACAGAATCAATTAATATTTCAACCATTTATACAATTCTCTCCAAGTTGGTTTTTTTCCATACATTAAAATTCCAACTCTATAAATTTTTGCTGCAAACCAAACTACAAAAAAGAAGGTTCCGAAAAGTATGGTAACTGAAATTGCAATTTGCCACCAAGGTACGCCGAACGGAATTCGCATAAGCATTACGATTGGCGAAGTAAGCGGAATCATAGAGAAAATTGTTGCAATTGTTCCGTGTGGATCATTCATTACAGTGAAAAATCCGATGTAAACTCCCAACACCAAAGGCATAATTATTGGCAATAAAAATTGCTGCGAATCGGTTTCATTGTCAACAGCAGCACCGATTGCCGCATAAAAAGAACTATATAAAAAATACCCGCCAATGAAGTAAACTACAAAACTTATTAATATGGTTGCAATGGGCAAATTCCATAATTCCTTGATATACATTTGTGCTACTCCTGCAAATTCTTGTTGCGCAGAATGTAACATTTCGGGTGGGATTTTGGCTGTTGGACTTGCATTTATACCCAAAAATATAGAAGCCGAAAACATCAAAATGAGTCCGATTATTGCCCAAATAAAGAACTGCAAAATACCCGCTAACGACGTTCCGATAATTTTTCCCATCATTAATTGAAAAGGTTTTACCGATGAAATAATGATTTCAACAATTCGATTTGTCTTCTCTTCGATGACACTTCGCATCACCATATTTCCATAAATAATGATGAACATCATAATTAAGTATCCAAAAGCACCGCCAATTGCGATTTTGATTTCGTTGAGTCCTTTCAGACTGTCTTCCCCTGTCGCTTTTTTTAATTCAATATTGACTTTTGCTTCAGCATTTCTAATTGCCAAAGTATCTAGTTTTGCTGTTTCAAAATTTTCTTTTGTGATTTTATTTGCAATAATATCTTGTACATTTTCTACGAAAGTTATGCTCGGACTGTCATTTGAAATGTATTGAACTTTGTTTTCCAATGTTTTATAATCCGCTATTTTTGGAATATAAATTAATCCTTCATAGCTTTCATTGATTAAACTGTCTTTGATTATTTTTAAATCAATTGGCGACAAATCGATGTATCTGTATTCCTCGGAATTTTTGAATTCAGAAACAAAAAGTCCCGTTTCATCGTGAATGGCAACCACTTTTACGTCGGCTTTCATTGAACTTAAATAACCTACAAAAGCAGCAATTCCAACAAAAAGTAATGGACTCAAAAAAGTCATTACGATGAAAGATTTATTTCGCACTTTCGCGATAAATTCTCTTTTTATAATTAATGTTAATATGCTCATATTTTGATTTCTGATTTTAGATTTCTGATTTTAGATTGACTCTTAAATCAAATTTATTGACTTACCGTTTGGATAAAAATATCGTTTACGCTTGGAATTTTTTCTACAAAATGGGTAACTTGTCCGCGTTGTGTCAAAATATTCAAAAGCTCATTTGGCGTTGCAGTCCCCAGTTGAATTTCTAATTTTAATTCGTTATTTAAAGACTTGAAATTAGTTTGCGAAACGGTATGTTTTTGAGTAATATCAAACATCAAACCTTCAACATTATCGGTCAAAATTCCAACTTCAAAGCTATTGGTTCTGAATTGTTTTTTGACATCGTCCAATTTGCCTTCAATTAATTTATTGGATTTATGAATCAGTGCAATATGATCACACAATTCTTCCACACTTTCCATTCGATGCGTTGAGAAAATAATTGTAGAACCTTGCTCTCTCAAAGCTAATATTTCGTCTTTTATAAGATTGGCATTTACTGGGTCAAAACCAGAAAATGGTTCGTCAAATATCAATAATTTTGGTTTATGCAAAACACAAACTACAAATTGAATTTTCTGAGCCATTCCTTTAGAAAGTTCTTGGATTTTCTTGTTCCACCAACCTTGAATTTCCAATCTATCAAACCAATAATCGAGTTGAATTTTAGCTTCTGCTTTCGACAATCCTTTCATTTGAGCCAAATACAAACACTGTTCGCCAACTTTCATTGTTTTATACAAACCACGTTCTTCGGGAAGATACCCAATATATTGGATGTGTTTGGGTTGCAATTTCTCACCATCAAGAATTATTTCGCCACTATCGGGCATTGTAATTTGATTTATGATACGAATTAATGATGTTTTACCGGCGCCATTTGGACCAAGAAGCCCGTAAATACTACCTTTAGGAACAGTTAAGGAAACTTCGTTAAGGGCAGTATAATCACCGTATTTTTTTACAACTTTATTAACTTCGAGAATAGTACTCATTCTTATTTAGATTTATGTAAAAGTATTCAATTTGGAACAAAAAGAATTAAAATGTTTAAAAAAAACCCACCCTTATTTACACAAGGATGGGAAAAAATGCTGTAATAAATTACAACAAAAAAAATTATGAGAACATATCTTTCACTTTTTCGAAGAATGACTTGTCACCTTTTTCAGGATTTGGGATGAAATTTTCATCTGTCAAAGCATTTTCAAAAAACTGTTTTTGTTCTTTATTTAGTGTCTTTGGGGTCCAAACATTAACGTGAACTAACAAATCTCCGTTGGCATATCCATTGATATTTGGAATTCCTTTTCCTTTCAATCGTAATATTTTTCCAGATTGAATTCCTTCTTCTAATTTTATTCTGACTTTTCCTCTAACGGCATCAATTTCTTTAGTAACACCAAGAACTGCTTCAGCAAAACTTATGTATAAATCTAAATGTAAATTTTCGCCTTCACGTTTCAAAAATTCGTGCTCAATTTCTTCAATTGCAACAATTAAATCACCGGGAACACTATTTCCAGGAGCGTCATTTCCTTTATTAGCAACTTTCAATTGCATTCCATCAACTACACCTGCTGGTATTTTTATTGCAACTGTTTCGTCGTCAATAATCATTCCTTGTGCATCTGCATTTGCGGGTTTATGGTCTAATAATTGACCCGAACCACCACAAGTTGGACACGTAGAAGCCGATTGCATTCTTCCTAAAATTGTATTGGTAACTCGCATAACTTGCCCTTGCCCATTGCAAGTAGAACACGTTTTATAACTTACTCCAGGGGCTTGAACTTTACGTTTTACTTTTACTTTTTTCTCAACACCAAAAGCAATTTCTTCAAGCGTTAATTTTACTTTTATACGAAGATTACTGCCTTTAACTCTACGAGGACCGCCTCCGCCTCCACCGAAACCAGATCTTCCACCACCAAATGCACTTCCGAAAACATCTCCAAATTGACTGAAAATATCATCCATATTCATATGACCTCCGCTAAAACCACCTCCGCCGTTTCCACCATTTTCAAAGGCTTGATGTCCGTATTGATCGTATTTTGCTTTCTTTTGAGGGTCACTTAATATTTCATAAGCTTCAGCTGCTTTTTTGAAATTTTCTTCTGCAGCGGCATCGCCAGGATTTTTATCAGGGTGAAACTCAATTGCTTTTTTTCGATACGCTTTTTTAATAGCCGCAGCATCTGCACTTTTTGTAATACCTAATATTTCGTAAAAATCTTTTTTCATTTTATGATGTCTTAAACAAATTTAGGCCTTATTGGGCGAAAGTTTTTTAATTATTCGGAATTATTGTCCGATTACTACTTTTGGGAAACGAATAATTTTATCTCCTAATTTGTATCCTTTTTCAAGAACGTCAACAATTTTACCTTTCAAATTTGGGGAAGGTGCTGGAATTTGAGTTATTGCTTCTGCAAAATCAGCATCAAATAAATCTCCTGCTTTCATTTCAACTTCTTCCAATCCTTTTGAGAAAAGTGTACTTTTTAATTTATCGTGAATAAGTTCTACTCCTTTTAAAAGCAACTCATCTTCTGATTTTCTAATTTCGATAATTGCTCTGTCAAAATCATCTAAAACAGGAAGAATAGCTTGTAAAACCTCTTGATTAGCTGTTTTAAATAAATCGATGCGCTCTTTTGAAGTTCTTTTTTTATAGTTTTCAAATTCAGCAAAAAGCCTTAAATGTTTGTCTCTTTCCTTTGCTAAATCTTGTGTAAGTTGTTCCTCAACACTTAATTCCTCAACGATTAGTTGCTCTCCGTTTGCATTGGTTTCCAATGTTGTTTCATCGAGTTCTTGCTCCATTTCAGTATTTTCAGTGGTCATCTTGTCTTTATTTTTAAATATATTTTTAAACATTCTTTTTTATTCTTTTCTTGGGATTGCAAAATTACTGCCAATTCCTTAAAAATGTCAAATTGTCACTCATTATTTTTGATAAAGTTTTAATTTATTGAGATAATTGCAATCAAAATTTAGATTTAAGTAAGTCGAAGGTTTTATGTCGTAAAGTCTAAAGTCTAAAATATTAAAAAAACTTTAATAAAATATTGGGATTTCGGTGTGCAATTTTTTTTTAAATTTGTTAATATAAAAATATGAAATATGTTTTTATTCCCTTAAATAATTGATACAAACAAAGATTTTATATAATTATTAATTCACCATTTATATAGAAAAAAAGCTCTGTTCAGAAAACAGAGCTTTTTTTATGCGTAAATATTTTCTAAAGCCTTTTCGATTGTTTTGTATTTGAAAATGAAACCCTTTTCAATGATTTTCTGAGCGCTTAAGTTTCTATTTTCAAATAGCAATTCGTGCATTTCTCCAAGAAGTAAATTCATCATAAATTTTGGAATGTTGGGCATAAAAAGTGGTTTTTTCAAAACCGTAGCTATTGTCATTGTTAACTTTTCATTAGAAACAGGATTTGGCGCAACTGCATTATAAACACCTTCCAAATCATTTGAAATTGCAAAGAAATAAAGCGCCGCAATGTCGTGAATGTGAATCCAAGATTGTATTTGTTTTCCCGTTCCGAAAGGCGAACCCAATCCCATTTTTATGGGTTTTGCCATTTCTATTAATGCGCCACCTTTATTAGAAAGCACGATTCCAGTTCGTAATTTACAGACTTTTAAACCTAAAGATTTGAATTTATCGGCACTTTCTTCCCATTTGTAAACTACATTTCCAAGAAAAGAATTGTCGATTTCTTTTGAATTTTCATCATAAATAAATTTATCATTATTCGGATAAATAGCAGTTCCAGAAGCAGAAACGATTTGCTTTACTTGGTTTGGATGATTTTTTAATGCTTTGAAAAGAACCGCTGAAGAAAGTAATCGACTTTCGATAATTTCTTGTTTGTAGGAATTTGTCCAACGTTTAGAAATTGTAGCACCTGCTAAATGAATTATAGCTTCGACACCCATTAAACAATTTTCGTCGATAATGCCTTGTTCAGGATTCCAATAAAAACCTTTGTAATTGAGTTCGTTTTCGATTTTTTTCTTAGAAGTAGTGAGATAGTGAATGCTTACACCGTTTTGAAGTAACAAAGAAACCAGCTCATTTCCAATTAAACCTGTTGCTCCTGTAATTAAAACTTTCATATTTATTAAATTCTATGGTTCAAAATTACGGTTTATGTGAAATAATATAATGTTAATTAAGTGCGTTTTAACTTTCGTTTTATGAGATTAATTTCCATTTAAATATGATTTAAACACTTTTTAATTTAACGCTCCATTCAAAATCCATTTCAGAAACTTGAATTCCGTTTTCGTCGATTCCGATTGATTTCATCCAAAAAGTTTGCCCTTCACCAGAAGCGATGGTTTGCTTAATGGCGTTTTCAATTATTGCGCCATCATTGCAGGTAAATGTAATTCTGCCTGTTGCTTTTTTGGTGAAATTTGCTTTGTTATTTGCAACCAACATTGATATTTTTCGGTTACTTTTTTTGATTTGATACATTACTAATGCACCCGTTGACAATTCGGCAGCCATTGCTTGCACTGCAAAATACATAGAATTGAATGGGTTTTGGTTTATCCAACGGTGTTTTACGGAAACGACACATTTCGCAGCTTCCAATTGTTTGGCACGAACTCCACAAATAAATGCGGAAGGTAATTTGAAGAGCAAAAAAATATTTATGTTTCGTGTGGTAAGATTCATTGTGGTTGTAAATTTCCCGAAATATAGTGATTTATTTAGATAAAATAATAGTTTGTTGTTGTCAAAATTAAATTTTACAAAATCTTTAAATGTTAATTTATAGTTAATATTCAGTACTATGTAAAACAAGATACTGTTTTAAAGCTATATATTTGCATAAGATATTACTATTGAAATATATTTAATCGATTTAAATGCTAGTAAGCCAATAAATTAGAGTTTAAAAACGTTTAAATCAAGTGGCGAAGCTAGCCCCGATTGCAGTGGAAATCCTTTGTGGAACGAAGAGGAACAAAGATTGAAACGGAAAGCGGGAAATGGCTCCAAAAAAAGAGAAAAAATAATAAAAATGAGAAAAAATGAATATTGAAAACACGAAGGCGCAGATGCGGAAAGGGGTGCTTGAGTTTTGCATCTTGTCGGTTTTGAAGGAAAAAGATGCGTATACATCCGAGATTTTGGACACTTTGAAAACCGCAAAATTATTGGTCGTTGAGGGAACGGTTTATCCACTTTTGACACGATTGAAAAACGACGGATTGCTCAACTATCGTTGGGAAGAATCGGTTTCGGGACCGCCAAGAAAATACTATGGCTTGACCGAAATTGGGCAGGAATTTCTTACCGAATTGAACGGCACTTGGACGGAATTATCGGACGCTGTAAACTTAATCACAACTAAAAAATAAAACGATGAACAAAACTGTAAATATAAATTTAGGCGGGTTGTTTTTTCATATTGATGAAGATGCATACCAAAAATTGACGCATTATTTTGAAGCTATAAAACGCTCTTTATCAAATACTTCAGGTCAAGATGAAATCCTGAAAGACATTGAAATGAGAATTGGCGAATTGGTTTCTGAAAAACATTCAAATGACAAGCAAGTGATTAGTTTTAAGGAAGTTGAGGAAATTATTGCGGTTATGGGGCAGCCCGAAGATTATAGAATTGATGGCGACGAACCGATTAAAGCTACATACATTCCAACGGGAAATAAAATTACGAAAAAGCTGTATCGCGATACCGAAAACGGAATGATTGGTGGCGTTCTTGCTGGTTTGGGACATTATTTTGGTGTTGATAAAGTTTGGTTGAGAATCTTTCTTTTGATTCTTGTTTTTGCCGGGGGAACTGGAATTTTGGCGTATATCATTCTTTGGATTGCGATGCCAGAAGCGGTTACGACTTCAGAAAAACTTGAAATGCGAGGCGAACCTGTGACGATTTCGAATATCGAAAAAAAAGTTAGAGAAGAAATTGAGATGCTTTCGG
>JBILPJ010000022.1:0-18596 GCA_044373975.1 Flavobacterium sp.
AACAAATTTCAAAACGAGTTACAATTATACAATCAATCCAGAAAAAACTAAAATTAAGAAAGCGATTTTCTCTTTAGAAGGCGTAAAAGGATTGCTTTACAAGTACGATATTATTGTGAAATAGTTGAGATTACACCAATTTTTTCTCCAAATTATAATCTTCCATCAAATAGCCAAAATCCAACTCAATATCTTCTTCGCCCACTTTTTCAAAACCTAATTTTTTATAGAAATTGAAAGCGCTATTGAATCGATTTACATTCAATGAAATAATATTATCGTTGTTTTCAAGGGCTAATTTCTCTACTTCGGCAAGCAGTAATTTCCCAGCACCTTTTCTTTGAGATTCAGGAAGTAAGTAAATTTTGTGCAATCTGGTTTTGTTCCCACCCAAATAATGATGTTCATAAGATGCAAATCCCAAGCAATTGTTTTCTTCTTTGATCAATAAAAAACGATGATTTTTAGTACTGAAATTATCATTTAGAGCTTCATCCGAATAGAATTTCTCCAGCATATAATCCAATTGCGCTTTTGATATAAATGAACCATAAGTAATTGGCCAAGTTTTGTATGCAATTTCTCGTATTATAGGAAAGTCAGAAGGTTTGGCTTCAAATATTGAAATCATTTTTAAAATTGAATTTAGATTTACCCGTGCATTGTTTCTCTTTTCCCGTAATTTGCAATTACAGAAGCTTCAAATTCAATCCATTCGCGCCATCTTTTTTCAACATCAATTCCGTATCCGTATTTTCGAGCGTAGGTAATAAAAGTAGTATAATGAGCGGCTTCACTTTCCATCAAATCTCTATAGAAAACAGACAATTCTTCGTCATTAATATTCTCTGAAAGTACTTTGAATCGTTCGCAACTTCTGGCTTCAATCATCGCAGAAAACAACATTCGTTCTACAAAACCAGAAACCCGACTTCCATTATTACTTTTCTTCATATATTGTGCTAATTCGCCAACATATTCGTCTTTTCGTTCCCGAGCTAAAGTCAATCCACGCTTTTTAATGATGTCGTGAACCATCTGAAAATGCTCGATTTCTTCTTTGGCCAAAGCTAACATATCCGAAACCAAATCAGGATATTCAGAATTAATCGTAATTATGGTAATGGCATTTGAAGCTGCTTTTTGTTCGCACCAAGCGTGGTCAGAAAGAATTTCTTCGATGTTGGTTTCCACAATATTCACCCAACGTGGATCTGTTGGTAATTTCAATCTTAAAACTGACATATATTTTAGTTTAAAGTTTAAGGTTCAAAGCTTAAAATTGCTATAACTTTAAACCTTAAACTGCACTCTTTTTTTAGAATACGAACATCGCTCTTTCGCCCATCATTTCATTAACTTCGTCTGCAACTTGTTCAATTAGAGCTTCGTCAGTGTGGTTCATTAAAACTCTGTCAATTAATTCAACAATCGTTTCCATATCACTTTCAACCAATCCACGGGTTGTAATTGCAGGTGTTCCCACACGAATTCCTGAAGTTACAAATGGTGATTTATCATCAAATGGAACCATATTTTTATTTACAGTAATTTCGGCTTTCACCAATGCGTTTTCAGCTTCTTTACCAGTAATGTTTTTATTTCTTAAGTCAATTAACATCATGTGATTGTCAGTTCCACCAGAAATTAAATCGTAACCTCTTTTCATAAATGCTTCCGCCATAGCTTTTGCATTTTTTTGAACTTGTAAAGAATAACGGAAAAACTCATCTGTTAATGCTTCTCCAAATGCAACCGCTTTTGCAGCAATAATATGCATTAAAGGGCCACCTTGGTTTCCAGGAAATACTGCCAAATCTAATAAAGACGACATCATTCTAATTTCGCCTTTTGGAGTTGTTAAACCAAATGGATTTTCAAAATCTTTACCCATCATAATCAATCCGCCTCTTGGACCACGCAACGTTTTGTGAGTAGTTGTGGTTACAATATGACAATGAGGAATTGGATCATTCATCAATCCTTTTGCAATTAATCCAGAAGGATGAGAAATATCTGCTAATAAAAGTGCGCCAACGCTATCTGCAATTACTCTGAAACGTTCAAAATCCATATCACGACAGTAAGCCGAAGCTCCTGCAATAATTAATTTTGGTTGTTCTTTAGTAGCAATTTCTTGAATTTTATCATAATCAAAACGCCCCGTTTCTTTTTCTACACCATAAAAAGAAGGTGTGTATAAACGTCCTGAAAAATTCACAGGAGAACCGTGCGTTAAATGTCCCCCGTGAGACAAATCAAAACCTAAAATTTTATCTCCAGGTTTCAAACATGCGTGATAAACTGCTGTATTTGCCTGAGAACCTGAGTGTGGCTGTACATTTGCATATTCAGCTCCAAAAAGTTCTTTTGCTCTGTCAATTGCAATTTGCTCAACAATATCAACTACTTCGCAACCACCATAATATCTTTTTCCAGGATATCCTTCGGCATATTTATTGGTTAAACAAGAACCTGCAGCTTCCATTACTTGGTCGCTTACAAAATTCTCTGAGGCGATAAGCTCAATTCCGTGAATTTGTCTGTCTTGTTCTTCTAAAATAAGGTCGAAAATTTGGTTGTCGTGTTGCATTTTGTTGTATATGTTAATTTTTATGCAAATTTACGAAAAAAAGGTTTGTATAAATTTTAGTTTATGATATATTTGGTACATATTTTTCAACAAACTAATTAACACATAAAATGCCGATAACAGCAAACGATCCTAATAGAACATCTTGGTTAGAAGTTTCCAATGAAAGTGATTTTCCAATTCAAAACATCCCTTTTGGAGTTTTTTTAACGCGTGAAAACGTAGTTACTGTTGGAACACGAATTGGAAATTTCGCAATAGATTTAGGGGCTTTACAACAATTAAATTATTTTGAAGAAATAGAGTTAACCGATGATATGTTCATGCAAGACACTTTGAATGATTTCATTTCAGATGGTCAAAAAACATGGCGTTTGGTTCGGAATCGAATAGCAGATATATTTGATGCAAAAAACCCAAAATTGCGTGACAATGCAAATCATAGAAAAATTGTTATCTTCAATATTGATGAAGTAGAAATGCAATTACCTGTATTAATAGGCGATTATACTGATTTTTATTCTAGTAAAGAACACGCAACTAATGTAGGAAAAATGTTTCGTGATCCCGAAAATGCGTTATTACCCAATTGGCTTCACATTCCAGTAGGTTACCACGGAAGAAGTTCTACGATTATTCCTTCGGGGATTCCAATTCACCGACCAATGGGGCAAACTTTGCCAGCAGGCGAAACCTCTCCCGTTTTTGGTCCTTCAAGATTAATTGATTTTGAATTAGAAACCGCATTTATTACTACAGACGTTAATATAATGGGTGAAAATATTCCGATTCACGAAGCCGAAGAATATATTTTCGGAATGGTTTTGTTAAATGATTGGAGCGCTCGTGACATTCAAAAATGGGAATATGTGCCACTTGGACCCTTTTTAGCGAAGAATTTTGCTTCCTCAATTTCACCTTGGATTGTAACCTTGGATGCATTAGAACCTTTTAGAACTAAAAGCCCAAAGCAAGAGCCAACGCCACTTCCATATTTACAACAAAAAGGAAAACATTCCTTTGATATTAATTTAGAAGTTGCAATTCAGCCCGAAAATGGTGATGCAACCGTAGTTTCTAAAACTAATTTCAAATATATGTATTGGACAATGAGCCAACAATTAGCACATCATACTTCTAATGGTTGCCGAGTAAATTCGGGTGATATGATGGGTTCTGGAACTATTTCGGGACCAACACCAGATAGTTTCGGATCGATGTTAGAATTAACTTGGGGTGGAAAAAACCCAATTGTTTTAAAAGATGGAACAGAACGTAAATTCATCAATGATTATGACACGGTAATTATGAAAGGATTTTGTCAAAATAGCCATGTAAGAATTGGTTTTGGTGAAGTTTCAAGTAAGTTATTACCACCATTCGTTAGAAAATAATTTTATAAACATTCAATTTAAGCCTAATAGATTTATATCTGTTAGGCTTTTTTTATTGAATAGAATTAGGTGCAAATTTGAATTTATTAAAAATCGACCATTAAAAATGTGATACTCATTATTTTAAAGTATAAAAAAATAGATATTCGTAAAAGTGAAATTTTATTTTTAAAAAAGAATTTCAGTACCTCTAAAATTATGTATTATTGCACTATGAATAAATCGAGTTTCAATATAACTTCATTTTCTCGGAAAAATACACCCATGGCTTCACCCGGAGTTTGGACACTATAACTATAGTTCCATTTTTAGTATTTTTTTATTCATTTATTACAGTATCATTTTGAAATCAACATTTTATTTTTTTGGATTTTATATCCTAATAAGAATAATTATCATTCTTACAGAAATTAATTATAGCTACAAATCAAAAACTCTACTTTTGAAATGAATATCTCCATAGAAATAACCCAAGAGAAACACTATTGTTATTCGCAAGAAATTTGTGATACCATCGAGAAATCTGCCCAATTAAGAGGCACAGGAATTGCAAAACGAACTCCCGAATACATTCAGAAAAAGATGGAATCTGGCGATGCAATGATTGCTTTAGACAAAGGGAAATTTGTTGGCTTTTGTTATATCGAAAGTTGGCAACACGGAAAATTCGTAGCCCATTCGGGACTTATTGTGCATCCTGATTATCGGAATTTAGGTTTGGCAAAAGAAATTAAGTCTAAGGTTTTTGACTATTCTTTGAAAAAATATCCAGATGCAAAAATATTTGGAATTACAACAGGATTGGCAGTGATGAAAATTAATTCGGATTTGGGTTACAAACCAGTTCCTTTTTCTGAATTGACAAGCGATCCAAGTTTTTGGTCGGGCTGTAAAACGTGTACCAATTTTGAGATCCTTAAAAGTAAACAGAATAAAATGTGTTTGTGCACTGGAATGTTATATGACGGGAAAGAAAAACCGAATGTAATTGAAAAACATCCGTTCAATCTTAAAGTCCTCAACAGATTAAAATCGATTAAACAAGCACTTTTCTTAAAAAAATAAAACATGAAAAAAGTAGTATTGGCATATAGCGGCGGTTTAGACACTTCCTATTGCCTGAAATATTTAATAAAAAAAGGATACGAAGTAGATACGGTTCTAGTAAATACAGGCGGATTTTTTTCATTGGAATTGAAAGCTACCGAAGAAAGAGCCTATGAATTGGGAAGTTCAAAACATACCAATCTTGATATTATTGAAAAATATTATCAAAAAGCAATTAAGTATTTGATTTTTGGAAATGTACTGAAAAACAATACGTATCCATTATCTGTTAGTGCCGAACGTGTTTTTCAAGCTTTAGAAGTAATTAAATATGCTAAAAAAGTTGGGGCAACGGCAATTGCTCACGGAAGTACTGGTGCAGGAAATGATCAAATTCGTTTTGATATGATATTTCAAACCATAGCTCCAGAAATTGAAATCATCACACCAATTAGAGATTTAAAGTTGACTCGTCAAGAAGAAGTTGCTTTTTTACAAGAAAATGGCGTTTCCTATTCTTGGGAAAAAGCGCAATATTCAATCAATAAAGGAATTTGGGGAACTAGTGTTGGAGGCAAAGAAACATTGACTTCAAATCTTCCTTTGCCAGAAGAAGCTTTCCCATCTCAATTGAAAAACACAACACCTGAAAAAGTAGTTTTAGAATTCAAAAATGGAGAATTTGTAGCTTTAAATAATGAATTTAATAAACCGTCAATTAATATTCAAAAATTAGAAGCCATCGCAAGTGCATTTGCAATTGGAAGAGACATTCATGTAGGCGATACGATAATTGGAATTAAAGGAAGAGTTGGTTTTGAGGCCGCAGCTCCTTTAATCATTATCAAAGCACACCATTTATTAGAAAAACACGTATTGTCAAAATGGCAACAATATTGGAAAGAACAATTGGGAAATTGGTACGGAATGTTATTTCACGAAGGTCAATTTTTAGATCCTGTAATGCGAAATGTAGAAACGTTTTTGGCTGATACTCAAAAAACGGTCACTGGAAAAGTAACTGTAACGCTTCAACCGTATCATTTTTCTTTGGACGGAATTGAATCAGAGCACGATTTAATGAATTCTAAATTCGGACAATACGGAGAAATGAACAATGCTTGGACTGCGGACGATGCGAAAGGATTTATAAAAATAATGGGAAATGCACAAAATATTTACACTCAAATAAACCATTTGGATTATGATTAATATTGGAATAATTGGAGGTTCAGGTTATACGGCAGGCGAATTAATTCGTTTGTTAGTGCACCATTCCAAGGTGAATATTGATTTTGTTTACAGTACCACAAATGCTGGAAAACCAATTTCAAGTGTACACCAAGACTTGTTAGGAGATTCAAATCTCGTTTTTACAGATGCAATAAATCCAAACGTAAATCTTGTTTTCCTATGTTTAGGGCATGGAAAATCAAAAGCGTTTTTGTCCGAAAACCAATTTGATAAAACTACCAAAATAATCGATTTAGGAAATGATTTCAGATTATTAGATGATGCTGTATTTCAAGGTAAAACTTTTATTTATGGTTTGCCAGAATTAAATAAATCGGAAATTAAATTGGCTAATTGTATTGCAAATCCTGGTTGTTTTGCCACGGCAATTCAGTTGGCTTTGTTGCCTTTAGCTGCTGCAAATGCGATACAGAATAGCATTCATATTAATGCAACTACAGGAAGTACGGGTGCTGGCGTTCAACCAAGCGCAACAACGCACAACAGTTGGAGAAATAATAATATGTCGCATTACAAAGCTTTTGATCACCAACATTTAGGTGAAATTCATAGAAGTTTATCAGAAGTTCAAAAGGATTTTGACCAAGAAGTGCTTCTAATTCCGAATCGTGGCGATTTTACAAGAGGGATTTTTGCAACAATCTATACTAAAACAGCATTATCATTAGAAAGTTGTATGAAAATCTTTGAAGAATTTTACTATAGTGAGCCATTTGTAGTTGTAACTACTACAGAAATTAATTTGAAGCAAGTCGTTCAAACCAATAAATGCATCATCAGTATTGAGAAAAAAGGAGATTATGTTCTAATTACTTCCATAATTGACAATCTTTTGAAAGGTGCTTCTGGGCAAGCAATTCAAAATATGAATTTGATGTTTGGATTTAATGAAACGGAAGGATTAGTATTAAAATCAAGCGGTTTTTAATTTATAAAACATAAAAAATGAATTTATTTGACGTTTACCCACTTTATTCAATTACACCTGTAAAGGCATTAGATTGTATTATTACAGATGAAAATGGTGTTGAATATTTAGATTTATACAGCGGTCACGGAGTTATTTCCATTGGCCACAGCCATCCTGAATATGTAAATAGGCTTAAAGAACAGTTGGATAAAATCGGCTTTTATTCAAATGCAATTCAAAATCCACTTCAAGTGGAATTGGCAAAAAAATTGGGAGAACTCTCAGGATATGATGATTACAGTTTGTTTTTGTGCAGTTCTGGAGCTGAAGCAAATGAAAACGCATTAAAATTAGCTTCTTTTCACACGGAGAAATCACGAATTATTGCGTTTGAAAATTCGTTTCACGGAAGAACTTCTGCAGCCGTTGCAGCTACTGACAATAAAAAGATTGTAGCTCCAATGAATGCGCAACAAAGCGTAACTTTTTTACCTTTAAATAAAATTGAATTGGTAGAAAACGAACTCGAAAAAGGAGATGTTTGCTGTGTAATAATTGAAGGAATTCAAGGAGTTGGCGGTTTAGATGAAGGCACAAAAGAATTTTTTCAGGCGTTAGAACTAGCCTGTGAGAAATACGATGTAGTTTTGATTTTAGACGAAGTGCAATCTGGATACGGGCGAAGCGGAAAGTTTTTTGCGCACCAATACCACGATATAAAACCAGATATTATTTCTATTGCCAAAGGAATGGGAAATGGTTTTCCAATTGGAGGAATCTTAATTTCACCTAAAATTAAAGCGAGTTTTGGATTGTTAGGAACAACGTTTGGAGGAAGTCATTTGTCTTGTGCAGCAGGAATTGCAGTCTTGGAAACCATTGAAAAAGAAAAATTACAAGAAAATGCCACTCAAATTTACCACCATTTTCTAGAAGTTATAAAAGACATGCCTTATGTCAAAAAAATAAAAGGAAAAGGATTGATGTTAGGGTTGGAATTTGATTTTGATGTAAGCGAACTTAGGAAGAAATTAATTATAGAAAAGCACGTATTTACTGGGAATTCAAGTAATAAAAACCTACTTCGTATTCTCCCGCCGTTAACAATTACAAAGGAAGCAATCAATCATTTTGTAAAAGTTTTGAAAGAAGCTTTAGAAGAATTAAAAGCATAAAACTATGAATTTCACCTCCTTAAAAGACGTTGATTCCTTGAAAAATTGGGTTTCTGAAGCCATAGAAATAAAGCAAAACCCATTAAAAAATAAAAAATTAGGGGAGAATAAAACATTAGGCATGTTATTCTTTAATCCAAGTTTAAGAACGCGCTTGAGTACGCAAAAAGCAGCTTTGAATTTAGGAATGAATGTCATGGTTATGAACTTTTCAAACGAAGGTTGGACTTTGGAATTTGAAGACGGAGCCATAATGAATCAAGGAGCATCGGAACATATCAAAGAAGCGGCAGAAGTCGTTTCTCAATATTGTGATGTAATTGCAATTCGTGCTTTTGCCGAATTAAAAGACAAGGAAAAAGACAATTCCGAAGTTGTAATTTCAGGTTTTTTGAAATATGCAACCGTGCCAATAATCAATATGGAAAGCGCTACTGGTCATCCATTACAAGCGCTTGCAGATGCTATAACAATGGAGGAATTTAAACCAAATCACCGACCAAAAGTAGTGCTAACTTGGGCACCACATCCAAAAGCTTTGCCTCAAGCGGTTCCGAACTCTTTTGTAGAAATGATGCAACTTCAAGAGGCCGATTTTGTGATTACACACCCAATAGGGTATGAGCTAAATCCTGAAATAACAAAGGATTCTAAAATTGAATACAACCAAGACAAAGCTTTTGAAAACGCCGATTTTATCTATGCGAAAAATTGGAGTAATTACAATAAATACGGTCAAATTACTAACTCCGATCCAAATTGGACTGTGACTGCCGACAAAATGAAACTGACCAACAACGCAAAATTCATGCATTGTTTGCCCGTTAGAAGAAACGTGATTGTTACCGATGAAGTAATTGATAGTGAGAATTCTATCGTGATGAATCAGGCAAATAATAGGACTTATTCGGCACAATTAGTTTTGCAAAAAATATTGAAAGATGGAAAATAAATTGCCGTTAACTGTCGTAAAAATAGGAGGGAACATAATTGACAACCCTATCGAATTAGCAAAATTTCTATCTGGTTTTTCTAAAGTAGATGGAAATAAAATACTTGTGCACGGTGGTGGAAAATTGGCGACAAAAATGGCAGAAAGCATCGGATTAAAACCGCAACTAATTGATGGTCGTAGAATTACCGACTCGCCAATGCTTGATGTAGCCGTAATGACTTATGCTGGAGCAATTAATAAAAATATCGTTGCCCAATTACAAGCTCTAAATTGCAATGCGATTGGATTTTCTGGTGCCGACGGAAATTTAATTCAATCCGAGAAAAGAAACCATCCAACTATTGATTATGGGTTTGTTGGCGATGTTAAAACAGTGAATTCAAAACTGTTATTTTCATTGATTTCATTGGGGATAATACCCATATTTAGTGCAATAACACATGATAAAAA
Organism: Flavobacterium sp.; assembly: GCA_044373975.1. Classification (GTDB taxonomy): domain Bacteria; phylum Bacteroidota; class Bacteroidia; order Flavobacteriales; family Flavobacteriaceae; genus Flavobacterium. The sequence continues at coordinate 9,779 of JBILPJ010000022.1, forward strand.
AGGACAATTACTAAATACAAATGCAGATACAATTGCAAGTGAAATCGCAATTTCTATGAGTACAATTTTTGAAGTTTCTCTTATTTATTGCTTTGAAAAAAAGGGCGTTTTAGTAGATTCTGAAGATGAAAATTCGGTTATCAAAAACATTAACGAAAATGATTACGCCGATTTATTAGAAAATAAATCAATTCATTCAGGTATGATTCCAAAAATGGACAATTGTTTTTATGCTTTAAAAAAAGGTGTAAATAAAGTAATTGTTGGAAGCCCAAACTTGTTATCTAATGAAAATACAATTTTCACTACTATAAAATTATAATTTATGAAGTCGATTGAAAAAATTACAATAGAGGCAATTGAGTTGTTGAAAAAACTTATTGAAACACCTTCTTTTTCAAGTGAAGAAGACAAAACTGCGCTATTAATAGAAGATTGGTTTACAGAAAACAAAATCTCTTTTGAGCGAAACAACAACAATATTTGGGCTTATAATTTGCATTTCGACAAATCAAAACCCACGTTATTGCTGAATTCTCATCACGATACTGTAAACCCAAATCAGGGATATACTATCGACCCATTTTCCGCAATTGTTGATGGTGATCAACTTTTTGGGCTTGGCAGTAACGATGCTGGCGGCTGTTTGGTTTCCTTAATTGCAACTTTTACGCACTTCTATAAAGCCGAGAATTTATCGCATAATATTGTAATGGTAGCCTCTGCAGAGGAGGAAAGTAGCGGTCAAAACGGGTTGAATAGTGTGCTAAAATTCCTTCCCGAAATAGATTGCGCTATCGTTGGCGAACCTACGCAAATGCAATTGGCAATAGCCGAAAAGGGATTGGTAGTCCTTGATATTCAAGTTCTTGGCACTGCAAGTCACGCCGCTCACGAGAATTTAGACAATCCAATTATGAAAACTATAGGAATTTTAGAATGGTTCAAAAACTATAAATTCAATAAAATTTCAGATGTTTTAGGACCTGTAAAAGCAACAGTAACTCAAGTCAATGCTGGAAAACAGCACAATGTCGTGCCGTCAGAATGTAATTTGGTGGTCGATATTCGTGTCAACGAAAAATACACCAATCAGGAAATCGTGGACATCATAAATCTAAATATCGAAGCAGTTGTAAAACCGCGTTCTTTGAATTTGAAATCGTCTTCCATTCCTTTAAATCATGGTTTGGTTCAAGCGGGAATTGCTTTGGGAAGAACCACTTATGGGTCGCCAACCTTGTCCGATCAATCGGTTTTGGAGTGTCAATCTTTGAAGTTAGGACCAGGGAATTCTTTACGATCTCATACTTCAAATGAATTTATATACCTGTCTGAAATTGAAGAAGGTATAGAAATTTATATAAAAATATTAAGCGCTTTTTTAAAGTCTTAATTTTTGGAGCTATTTCCAGCTATCCGTTGCAATCCACGGTAGTGTTCGTGCCTCACACTAACGTGGGATTTCCACTGCTATCTGGGCTAGGGCATTTTGGAAATTTGAAATTTTTTAGTTTAAATTTATAATTATAGTAGTATGAAACTTTGGGAAAAAGGAATACCTACAGACAAAAAAATCGAACAATTCACCGTTGGAAACGACAGAGAATTGGATTTAGTTTTAGCCAAATATGATGCAATTGGTTCTATTGCACACGCCAAAATGCTTGGTGAAATCCAACTATTGACCATTGCTGAAACGGATTCTTTAGTGCGTGCGTTGAACGAGATCTTACAAGATATCGAAAAAGGAAATTTTGAAATTGAAGATACTTTTGAAGACGTACATTCCAAAATTGAGTATTTACTAACAGTAAAATTAGGCGATACGGGAAAAAAAATTCATACCGCACGTTCCAGAAACGACCAAGTTTTGGTCGATGTAAATCTGTATTTAAAAGATGTTGTAATCGCCTTTAAAGAGCAAGTTAAATCACTTTTTGATTTGCTAATGGTTTCTGCCGAAAAACACCAAAAGGTTTTATTGCCAGGTTATACCCACCTTCAAATCGCCATGCCATCGTCTTTTGGAATGTGGTTTTCTGCGTATGCCGAAACGCTAATTGATGACATTACCATTCTAAATGCAGCGCTAAAAGTGGTTGATCAAAACCCATTGGGTTCGGCTGCTGGATACGGAAGTTCCTTTCCTATAAACCGAACTTTCACTACTAAAGAATTGGGATTTGAGACCTTAAAATTCAATGCTGTTGCCGCTCAAATGAGTCGTGGAAAATCCGAAAAAACGGTTGCTTTTGCCATGAGCAGCATAGCCGCCACGTTGTCGAAATTTGCTATGGATGTGTGTTTGTATACAAGTCAAAACTTTGATTTTATCAGTTTGCCAACCCATTTAACAACTGGTTCTAGTATCATGCCTCACAAAAAAAACCCAGATGTTTTTGAATTAATACGTGGAAAATGCAACAAAATCCAAGCGCTACCTTATGAAATAACTTTGATAACCAACAATCTTCCGAGTGGATACCACCGTGATTTACAACTTTTGAAAGAAGGTTTGTTTCCAGCAATTGAAAATCTTAAAGCGTGTTTGGATATTGCTATTTTTGCTATCAAAGACATCAAAGTGAAAGAACACATTTTGGATGATAAAAAATACAATTACCTTTTTACTGTCGATGCTTTGAACGAGTTGGTTGTTGCAGGAATTCCTTTTAGAGACGCCTATAAAACGGTTGCGGAACAACTTGAAAGCGGGACATTTCAATCGCCAAAAGCCACCAAACACACCCACGAGGGAAGCATAAATAACTTATGTTTGGAAGAAATTAAGTTGAAAATGAATGTGGCTTTCAACTAAATGATTTCTCAAAATAAGTAGGAGCGAATTGTCCCCGCATATTTGCAATTGCAATTCCCGCTTTCGGCTATATCTCTTCGCTTCGCTGCGAGGATACCGCCTTAATCGGGGCTAAAGGATTAATCATTTTCTTGTTTTTAATTTTGTATCATTACGGGGAACGAAGTTATCTAATCTCGTATTTATCAAACTCCATTACTTCTAAAAGTAATAATGAACTTGTTTTAATATATCAATAGAATTTGAAATAATTTCAGATTGACAATTCATAAAGAGTTATGTCATCGCTAAAGAAATGGCTTAGCTTGTTTTAATTTCTTATTTGATAAAAAACAACTAAATCCCAACAAAATTACTCGGGGTAATGTGCAGCAACTCGGCTTTAATTTCGTCAGAAACTTCAAGAGTTGAAATGAAATTATGAATTGCATTTTTGTCAATCGTTTCATTGGTTCTTGTCAATCCTTTCAAAGCTTCATAAGGATTTGGATAGCCTTCTCTGCGTAAAATCGTTTGAATGGCTTCGGCAACAACCGCCCAGTTTTTCTCTAAATCTTCGTGAAATTTAGGTTCGTTCAAAAGTAATTTATTCAACCCTTTCAAAGTGGCTTCAAAGGCAATTAAGGTATGACCAATTGGCACTCCGATATTTCTCAAAACCGTACTATCAGTCAAATCACGTTGCAATCTTGATACTGGTAATTTTGCCGAAAGGTGCTCAAAAATAGCATTTGCCATTCCTAAATTACCTTCTGAATTTTCAAAATCAATAGGATTCACTTTGTGTGGCATAGCCGAAGAACCAATTTCTCCTGCTTTGATTTTTTGTTTGAAATATTCCATGGAAACATACGTCCAAATATCTCTGTCTAAATCAATTATAATAGTATTTATTCTTTTCAAAGCATCAAAAAATGCCGCAAAATGATCATAATGTTCTATTTGTGTGGTTGGAAAAGAGTGGTGTAACCCTAAATTTCCTTCTACGAAATCACTTCCAAATTTTTTCCAATCTATCTGTGGATACGCCACGTGATGTGCATTATAATTTCCTGTTGCGCCTCCAAATTTTGCTGCGAATGGAATGTTAAATAACAATCGCATTTGCTCTTCTAAACGTTCTACAAATACACCGATTTCTTTACCCAAACGAGTAGGGGAGGCAGGCTGTCCGTGGGTTCTTGCCAACATTGGAATATCACGCCATTCTACACTCAACTCTTTTAATTTGGAAGTTAATCCGATTAATGATTGCATATACACTTTCTCAAAAGCGTCTTTTGTTGACAATGGAATAGCCGTATTATTGATGTCTTGCGAAGTCAATCCGAAATGGATAAATTCTTTGTATTGAGATAATCCAATTTTCTCGAAAGCATCTTTGATGAAATATTCAACTGCTTTTACATCGTGATTGGTTGTTTTTTCGGTTTCTTTTATCCAAAGTGCATCTTCTGTAGAAAAGTTTTTGTAGATGTTTCGTAAGCTTTCAAAAACTCCTGAATCGATGCTTTTTAATTGTGGTAAAGGAATTTCACACAAGGCAATAAAGTACTCGATTTCAACTAGTACTCGGTATTTTATTAAAGCTTCTTCTGAGAAGAATGTCGCTAATGAAATGGTCTTGCTTCTGTATCTTCCATCAATTGGTGAAACAGCATTTAATTCGTTTAAAGTAGTCATTGTTGTGTTGTTTTTTGAAAGTGCAAAGATAAATTAAATGTTTGGTTTATAGTCATTGATGAAGTCAATTCTGAATTTTTTATCACTATTACAAATCATTTTTCTGATTGGTTTATGAAGTATCATTGAAACTATCTAAAGTTTAAAGTCTATTTTTATTTATAAATCAATTTAAATGCAGTACTTTTGCACCAAAATTTAAAAAAATTAAAATGGCTACGAATAGAACATTTACAATGATTAAACCAGATGCAGTCGCTAACGGACACATCGGGAACATTTTAGCAATGATTACAAATGGCGGTTTCAAAATCGTTTCTTTGAAATTAACACAATTGACAGTTGCAGATGCACAAGCATTCTATTCAGTTCACGCTGCACGTCCTTTCTACGGTGAATTAGTAGAATTTATGTCAAGAGGTCCTATTGTTGCTGCAATTTTAGAAAAAGAAAATGCTGTTGAAGACTTTAGAGTTTTAATAGGTGCTACAAATCCAGCAGATGCTGCGGAAGGTACAATTAGAAAAGCATATGCAACTTCTATTGGGGAAAATGCGGTTCACGGTTCTGATAGCGATGAAAATGCTGCTATCGAAGGTGCTTTTCACTTTGCAGGAAGAGAGCAGTTTTAATATTTGACACTGTATTTCAGTTCATAAAAAAATCCCATTTCAAGTTGAAATGGGATTTTTTAGTTAAAACAATTATAGCTTTTGAATTTGTAAATTAAAACAACGTAATTTGTCCATCATCATCAAGTTGAATTTCTGTATCATCACTACCATCAACTTCAACATCACCTTCCACTTCAATTTCCTCAGGAATTACTTCTTCAGGAACTTCATAAGGCAAAGATTCTAATAGATTTACCTGTTTTACTTTATCAGTTGTCAATTGATTTCCAAGTGCTTTAAACCCTTTTACGGCAATAAAAGACTCAATATCAACGGTTAAATTCTCTTTTTGAACCCCTTTTATTTTATTAAATATTAATTCTGCAACCGGTCGATAGTCCGTTGAAACGATTTCCAATTGTGAATTTGGATGTTCAGTAATGAATATTTCTTCTTTATTTTCCACTTCCACCAAGAAACGTTTAATGAAATAACGCTCTTTTTCGCCATCATAATAAATAGCGGAAATAGGTTTTTTAGGAATCCATTTTTCAAGTACAACCATATCTTCTTCAAAATGCGTTGTCAATTCAGGTGTAATAACTTTCAGTTTTCCTGATTGTTGGATGATTAGAATTTTATCGCTTGGTCTAAATTCACCTAACAATTCTCCTCGTGCATCTACATTCAATCGTTGAACGGTATCATCAAACCAAACTTTTCTTGGTAATAATGTAGAAATACCTTTTTCTTTAAGTTCAATTTTTTTGATAGGATATTTGGTCACAATATTTCCTTTTGAAGTTCTACCTTTGATGGCTAATTTTGCAAAATCAATATCGAATTTTAGTTTTTTGACACTTCCTACTTGGCGCAATAAAATAGTAATTACTTCGGCTTCACCATTTGGATTACAAGAAAAATACAATACTTGAGAACCTGGTTTTTCGTTTGTTAAATCATAAGGTTTGTCACGTGTAACTCCCGAAACATTAAACCTTTTTATGTAGGAAGGTCCTGATTTTCCATCGCGATAAATCATATTATAAATCGTGCGTTTGTCACTTCTATCAAAAATAGCAATGTGAATAATGTCTTTACCAACAAATGTTTTCGCATCAACCTTGGTAATCATCATTTTTCCATCTCGTAGAAATACGATTACATCATCAATATCGGAGCAATCTGTAACATATTCGTCCTTTTTGAGACTTGTTCCTACAAATCCTTCTTCTTTATTTACATACAATTTGGTGTTTCTCAAAACTACTTTTGTAGCTTCAATATCATCAAAAATGCGAAGTTCTGTTTGACGCTCTCTTCCTTTTCCGTATTTCTCTTTAAGTCGAGTGAAAAATGCTATTGCAAAATCAATTAAGTTGGCTAAATCGTGTTTTACTTGTACAATATCGCCTTCTAAAGCTTCGATTTTGTCTTGGGCTTTATTGCTATCAAATTTAGAAATACGCATAATCCGAATTTCTGTCAAACGCAGAATGTCTTCTTCGGTAATGTCTCGTTTTAAATGTTTTATATGCGGTTTCAATCCTTCATCAATTGCAGAAATCACACCTTCTTTGGTAGTTTCTTCTTCAATTAAACGATATATTTTTTGTTCTATAAAAATACGTTCCAACGACGCAAAATGCCATTGTTCTTCTAATTCACTTAATTGAATTTCGAGTTCGCTTTTAAGCAATTGAACCGTTCTGTTTGTCGAAATTTTCAACATTTCAGAAACACCAATAAATAAAGGTTTATTGTCTTCAATTACACATCCTAAAGGCGCTACCGAAGTTTCACAAGCGGTAAAAGCAAACAAAGCATCGATAGTTTTATCTGGCGAAACACCTGGGAAAAGATGAATTAAAATTTCAACTTCAGCGGCAGTATTGTCTTCAATTTTCTTGATTTTGATTTTTCCTTTTTCATTGGCTTTCAAAATACTATCTATTAAAGTAGTCGTATTTGTAGAAAACGGAATTTGGGTAATCACCAAGGTGTTTTTGTCTAATTGTCCAATTTTAGCACGAACACGAACTCTACCGCCACGCAATCCATCATTATAATTGGAAACATCTGCAATTCCTTGCGTCATAAAATCAGGAAATAGCTGAAATGGTTTTCCTTTTAATATTTTTATAGAGGCGTCAATTAATTCATTAAAATTATGAGGCAATACTTTTGTGGAAAGTCCAACAGCAATTCCTTCTGCTCCAGAAGCCAATAATAATGGAAATTTTACGGGTAAATTATTAGGTTCCGCACGACGACCATCATAAGAAACTCCCCAATCGGTAATTTTTGGGGAATATAAAACTTCTAAAGCAAATTTTGATAATCGAGCCTCAATATATCGAGAGGCTGCGGCGCTATCTCCCGTAAGGATATTTCCCCAGTTTCCTTGACAATCAATCAATAATTCTCTTTGCCCGATTTGCACCATAGCGTCACCAATACTCTGATCTCCGTGGGGATGGTATTGCATTGTATGACCAACAACATTGGCAACTTTATTATAACGACCATCGTCTAACTCCTTAAGCGAGTGCATAATACGGCGTTGAACAGGTTTAAAACCGTCTTCAATTGCAGGTACAGCACGCTCTAAAATTACGTAAGAAGCATAATCCAAAAACCAATCTTTGTACATTCCTGTAACTTTGGTAATGGTATCGCTACCGTCTTCGTCATTTTCGTAAAAATGCTTTCCTTCTGAAGATTTTATGTCTTCAAAGCCTTCTTCAATGGCAGATTCGTTTAACTCTTCGTTAAATTCGTCTTCATTTGGGATACTATTCTCTTCGTCTTCGTCCATTTAATTTCTTTGAATCTTTTAATTTAACTCGCTTCAACAACGTCCAAATCTACCTTCAAATTCTTGATGATAAATTCTTGGCGGTCTGGCGTATTTTTTCCCATATAAAAAGACAATAATTGCTCAATTGAGGTGTTTTTGTCCATCATAACGGGATCCAAACGAATGGTTTCGCCAATGAAATTCTTGAATTCATCCGGTGATATTTCTCCCAATCCTTTAAATCGTGTGATTTCTGGTTTTGGTTTCAATTTTTCAATGGCTTCTTTTCGCTCTTCATCAGAATAACAATAGATGGTTTCTTTTTTATTACGAACCCTGAAAAGTGGCGTTTGCAAAATATATAAATGTCCTTCTTTTATCAATTCTGGAAAAAATTGCAAGAAGAAAGTAATCAATAATAATCGGATGTGCATTCCATCGACATCGGCATCGGTAGCAATTACAATGTTGTTGTATCGCAATTTTTCCAAACCATCTTCAATGTCTAATGCTGCTTGAAGCAAATTGAATTCTTCGTTTTCATAAACAATTTTCTTGCTCATTCCATACGAATTCAATGGCTTTCCACGCAAACTGAAAACTGCTTGGGTATTCACATCACGTGATTTGGTAATCGATCCAGAAGCAGAATCCCCTTCAGTAATAAAAAGGGTGCTTTCTAAACATTTAGGGTTTTTTGTGTCAGGAAGATGCGCCCGACAATCTCTTAATTTTTTATTGTGAAGATTGGCTTTTTTTGCTCGATCTGTAGCCAATTTTCGAATGCCTGAAAGTTCCTTACGTTCCCGTTCTGCTTGAAGAATTTTGCGTAACAAAGCATCTGCAGTTGGTGGGTTTTTATGTAAGAAATTATCTAATTTGGTTTTCACAAAATCATTT
>JBILPJ010000002.1:0-50711 GCA_044373975.1 Flavobacterium sp.
AACCATTACTGATTGTCCATGTTAAAGTTGCACTTGTTCCAGCGGTAACATCCGTTACTCCTGATGTTGGTGATGTGGCATCAGTTATTGTAGCTGACCCACTTGTTACTGTCCATAATCCTGTTCCAACAGTTGCTGTATTTCCGGCTAAAGTAAATGCGGCAGTATTACATTGTGTAATTGCTGAACCTGCATCCGATGTAGTTGGTGCAGCGGTTATAGTTACCGAAGTATTTGCTGTAACTTCGTCACAACCTCCCGCTGAAGCAATTGTATAAGTTACAGTATACGTTCCCGCTGAACTTGTACTTGGATTGATTGCACCAGTTGAAACATTAAGTGTTAATCCTGTAGTAGAACTATAAACTCCTCCTGCTGTTCCTGTTAATGAAACAGATTGATCAGAAGTTATAGTTTTACAAAAAGGTGCTCCAGAATATGAAATACTTGCTGTTGGTGCAGCAGTTACTATTACTGTTATATTGTTAGAGGATTCAGTAGAGGATTCAGAATCTGGAGTCATTGCAACTGAAACAACTTGTCCATTTGTTAAATCTGAGGTTGTATAAGTATCAGAATTTATGCTAACTGGAGTTGTACCTACATACCATTGATAAGTTGGATTTGTTGCACCAATAGGTGTTGCTGTAAAAGTTACAGTTGTTCCTGCACAAATAGTATTTGAAGGAGCGTCTGAAACAATACTAACGCTTTGAGCACTAATTTTCAAACTTAAAAACAACAGTGTTATTGTTAAGAAACTTAAAAACAAAAAGTCATTATTTTTCTTTTTTGGAACTGATACATTAATATCAAATTCAAAATTTTTGTTATTTTTTAAAAACAGTAAACCAGTAAGTAGGTAAAATTTCATAATTGAGGGAATTATTTATTCGAAAATTTAACATTTATTTTAACAATATAATAATAAAAAATTAAAAATTTGATGTCCATAATTGCATTGATTTAATAAAACGGATGTTTTTATTAAAAAAATCATAATTCTAATCCATTTTAAGATAAATTTTGGATATAAAAATTATGAGCAATTCCATTTAAAAAAGAACAGGAATTCAATTACGCAAATAGTAATATTGATAACAGATTCTAAGCTATCAGATTTTAGTTACAATTCAATTTTACACTCCGATTTTAGAGAATAAATCGGAATTATACCGCACAATTACTTTAAAAAATACCCACTGAATTTAAAAATAATATCCTAAATTTGAATCAAAATTAAATCAACTCAAACCATTGCCGATTTGAAAAAGTTAACGGCTTTATAATTATTTAAAATTATTTTTCACTGAAATTAATCATTGATGAAACGTATCCGAATAATTCAGGATATTTATTTTTGAAAGTTTGTGGTGTTTCAAAAAAATGTTCTAAAACTACCGCAATAAATTCAAATTGACTTTCGTAAGCATATTGCCTGAAATAATTATTTTCATATAATTCTTTATTCAGGTTGTAATCATTATAATACGCAATAACTTTATTGAATTCATCAAAGAAAATAACTGCACTAGGATTATTACTCTTCAAACAATGAAGATGTAACACATGCGAAAATTCGTGAAGTCCGAGGTTCACATTATCGTTTGCTGTTTTGTGTCCAAGAATATAATCTTCCCATGAAAAAACTACAGTTTTCATCATTGGATTGAATTCTCCTTTGTGATATTTCTGATTTATATTTGAAAAATATACCGATGGATAAATTACTATAGTTTTAAATGAATCAATAAGATATTCCCTCATACCAAATGTAAACATTGTATATGTGCCAGCAATTATAATTTTCATTTCATCTGTCACAGACAATTCTTCTCTCCCTGAAAATTGATAATAGTTTATAAAACCTTTTACACGATGCTCAAAATAGATCTTTTTTCTGTTCGACAATTTTTTATAAAATGGAAATTCATTCGTTAAAATTTGTAGTTGACTAATCGTTAATTTTTTAGGAAATAGATACAAATATAAATAGAGTGGCTTATTAAAAACTATCATATATGCCGGCTCGACTATCCTAAAAAGGATTGTTAAAAAAATTAGTGCTCCAAAAAGAGATAAAACAAAATATTGAAATACCATAATTATAGATTCTATTAGAAATGATAGTAAAATGCTTCAAAATAAAACCAAGTAAACTTGATTGTATGGAAGCATTTTTGTTTTGTAACCGCGGCAGGGTTCGAACCTGCAACCCTCAGTGCCGAAATCTGAAATTCCCTGCCTGCCGGCGGGCAGGTATCCAGTTGAAAAAAAACTCCTTGTAAAATAATACAAGGAGTAAAGTGACCGCGGCAGGGTTCGAACCTGCAACCTTCAGAGCCGAAATCTGAAATTCTATCCAGTTGAACTACGCAGCCATTATTTTAGATTGTTAGATTTTTAGACTTCTTAGATTATAGAATGAAAGAAGTCAATAAATTATAACTAAACCAACAATTTCTTTACAATTGTAGAAATGGTTTTTCCTTCAGCGGTTCCGCCTAATTGTGCAGCGGCTAATCCCATAACTTTTCCCATGGCAGCAATTCCTGTTGCGCCGGTTTCGGCAATGATTTTTGCAATAATAGCTTCTAATTCTGCTTCGCTTAATTGAGCTGGCAAGAATTTTTCGATTACTGCAATTTGTGCTAATTCTGGTTCAGCCAAGTCCAAACGGTTTTGTTCTGTAAAAATTTTGGCGCTATCCTTAGGGGTTTTTACTAATTTTTGAAGTAATTTGATTGAATCATACTTTCCAATAAATGCCTTTTACGATGCCGTATAGTATTATTTTATTCACCATTACCCTTCCATTTTTTTATTTGATTATGAGATCAACAAACTTTATTCTTTCATTCTTAACCCAATTCATAATATTTACATAGACCCCATTATGATTTTTAGCTATTTTTTTCTCGCAACCCTCACATGGTCTGTCTAAGATGTAATCTTCTTTTTTTTCAAATAAGGTTTCTTCACCTTTAATCAATACTTTTTCACTTTTGCAACTCATTGGTATTACATATTTCAAACCATCCATTTGAAATATATTCCAAACAATTATTTCAGCAATCTCTTTTTGAAGTTCTAAGTTTGGAATATCTTTAAATTTATCTTTATAATAATCAATAAAAGTATACAGCAAATTCTCTCTAGCTATCAGTAAACTATCACCTTGCCATTCATAACCGTACGAACTTTGAAACGCTATTTTTGTCCACTTTATCCAATCTTTAACTGTATCACAGTATTTTGTAACAATACGCATTTTATAATCTAAAAAACCAACTCGTTTTCGAAGCGGTAATAATTCTTTACTATCCGATACAGGATCATAACGAGAAACAATATAGGGTGCTTCTCCGCAGGTAATTTCTAATTTCAATAAAGCAACATATTCTTGCCAATTATTTTCTGATTTCAGTTCTGAATCACAAGCCTCATTCATTTTTTTAACAATAGAAAGCGGTGTGAATACTTCTGCTTTATCCCTTGTTCTATATAATTGTTCTTCTTTACTTTTTATGGCTCTTGGTTGTATTAATGCACCAAAATCACCTGTTATTAATTCTGTTTTAATTTCTGATTGTGGGAGAAACATTTCACCCATTGTTACATAAGAGTCTGTAGCCCACAAAATATTTTTAGAGGTGGTTTTATCTTGCAAAAGCAGCTCTAACAGATTGTCTTTTTTTAAAAGATAATCTTCTCGTATGTCTATAGTTTCTTTATTTTCTTTCAGATTCATCATTAATCTATATTATCTTTTAATTCTTTAGCACTGTCTAAATTTTTAAAATTTTGTTTACTTACAATTTTTGCTCCCGATTTTTTTTCTAATTCCTTTCTGGCATTTCCTGCTACAGTTCCACCTGCTTTGGCAGCTTTATGATTTTCTATGAAACCTTTGGCGTTTTTGTTTTTTGCAATTTCTGTTGTAGAAGCCTCACCAAGCATAGTGAAGATTAATTCCAAATCGGTCATGTGATCTCTAAGATTTTCAGACGATTTAGTTAAACCTTTCAAATTTTTATATTCACTTGGAATTATGCCAAAGGTAGCCTTACTAATTTCGGCTGTCAAAATAGAGTACTCTTTTCCCTCTTTTACACCACGGTTTTTCCATTCGTTGGTTAATTCATCACGAACTTGTATGCCTCGAATTCTTTTTTCTATCCACGCATCACTATACCCTTTGGCTTTGTAAGTTGCTCTTATTCGTACCTGAGCCAATTCTGGGTTTTCTATTTCGGCAATGCGTTCGGCGCCTACTTGGGCTAACCATTGTTTGAAAGGTTCGGCTTTTGGCGATGGTATGGATTGAATGAGTCTAAGCATAGTTTCAGTATCAGCTGTATCTGTTATTCTATTTTTACCATCTTCTGCAATCATTTTCAAGTGTACGATTTTATCGTACGCTTGACTTCCTTCTTTAGATAGTTTCTTTTTTAAATCACTCCAATATCTTTTTGGAACGGTGCTATCTGTTAGTACTTGTATAACATCAATAACCGAGAAATACCATTTTTCTTCTTTTTCGTTATAAACAGAGCGTACTTTTTTTTCTTCAAATAATTTAATATTGCTCATAATTACTTTGATTTTAAATTGTGGCGGCTTTCATTTCTACTAGGGTACAAATTGTACCCCAGTTGTTTTTGAGTTGCTCATCACGAGTTAACATTTTTTTTATGTATTGCTTTACATCATTACTATCGGTAAGTATTTGTACAACATCTTACACAGAAAAATACGATTTTTGTTCGTGTTCATTAAAAACAGAACGTACATTTCTTTCTTCAAATAATTTTATGGTGCTCATAATAATATTTATTTTTTAGTTTATATCTAGCATTTTCTTGCAGTTGCAGAGAATTCCTCGGTAACTGAATTTGGTTCTAATTCGCTGCTGCTGAAAATGTTTTTTAAATGTAACGATACATTATCAGAGCTGCAATCAAATAATTGTGAAATAGCTTTTTGACTGAGCAAAAAAAATTTTGTTTTGATACGTAATACTTATGTTTACATTGCCCTTTTCGGTGCTATATAGTATTATTTTATTCTCCATTATCCCTTCATTTTTTTATTTACTTGCGACAGCAACAAACTTTATAAGGTTTATTCTATACCCAATCCATTATTTTCATATAGTAACCAGTATGATTTTGGGCTGTTTCTTTTCGAAGCACGTAAATTGCTTTTCATTTTCGGCAAGCTAAAGTCGTTTTTCCAATTCTTATTTAAACTGGTGGTCAAGAACTTGCTTCAATATATCAGCAAAACCAGTCTCATCTATTTTAAAAGATTTTTTACAATTGGGACAAATAATTTCGTTCATGGTTTTAATTTTTTATTTGTTTATTCGATATTTAGTAATCTGCTTCTTTTGTTTTACTAGTTATCTTTTTTATCATTCTCCACCGCAATAATTACTTCATTCTTCTGATTATCTACTCTCTTTAGAACTCTATCTAAATAATCATCCCCAAATTGATTTCTAACCCAATTAATTTCATTCGTCAATGCTTTTATTTCTTTTTCATTTGATTTGTTGTCGATTGTTTTTCTACCTAATCGCCCAAGTGTTCTTACTGAAAGTGTATGGTATTTTTGTAAATCTTTAATGAGCATTTTTACAAAGTTGGCTAAATTTTCTTCGTTTCCAGAAAGTACTTTTAAATACACTTTTAAATTTTCTAATGCTTTTGATTCAAGTGCAATATCACTTCTTCCCGTTTTATAATTAGGTTTAAAAGTTTTTATAGTTGAATAATTATTCCAAAAGTCTTTTGAAAGCGGTATTTTGTTCTCTTCAAATTCGCATTGTGTATTTATCAATAACTCTTCAAAAGTTACTTCTTTGATATTGGAATTAATCCCTTCCTCTTTTTCAATAATCTGAGCAAATAGACTTAATCCTTTTTTTCGCAATACATTGAGTTGGTATTTTTCAAATAATTTAGCAGTTTTTACTCTTGTTGGTAGATTGCTAATCTTTTTAATAACTTCAGGGTATTTCTCCTCAATATCTTTGAATGTATTCCGGATGTGTGTTGAAGTATTTACTTCGCCACCCTCATCCGGATTTTGATTTAGTTTATTATAAAGTCCGGATGCTGTAGGCTCTTCTTCTTCATCGAACATTTTTGCATCTTCACCCAATGAACTGTGAATTAAGAACATTTTTTGTGCTGCAATTTCTCTTGATTTTACAATGTCAGCACCTATCTCAGATGGGAAGAAATTATAGATATACAATTCATCAAATACTTTAGTTCCAATACGATTAATTCTACCAACTCTTTGTATTACTCGTGTTGGGTTCCAAGGAATATCATAATTGACAATAACACCTGCTCGGTTAAGATTGAAACCCTCTGAAAGCTTGTCACTTGTTAATAATACATCAAAATGATTTGTTTGTGTTCCTTTGTATTGTGCATTATAATCAGTATTTAAACTTTTAGCCAATTCTTTTGAAACCTTACCATCACAAACTAATAATCGAATTCCGAATTTCTCACGGAAATAGGGTTCTAAATGTTTAATTGTATCTACATATTCCGAAAATAATATCACTTTTCTATTTCCATCAGCTGCGAGAATTTTTTTTATTTCATCTGCAATACGTTCTCTTTTTGGATCATTATTTACAATTTTCAAAACTTTTAATTGTTCTTGAATTTCCTGAAACACTACTATATCACTCTCAATATCTGCCAAAAATTCTGTTTTTCTTTGAAAATCATTTACATCATAAACAGTATTGTTTTTAGGTACTTTTTTAGTTAATAGGTCATTGGAATATTCACTTAAAATCCTATCGATATCTTCTTCGTCATACGACTGGATTTTTTCAATTAATTTTCTGTCTAATATGTATTTGCCATTTGATGAAATAATAAAATCTCTAACTAATTTATGTAAATCTAAAAACCTATCTATTGATTGGCTAAATGCACCGAAGGAACTCTCGAAACGTTTTACCAATAAACGTCTCATAAAGTCAAATAAGTTTTGTTGTTGTTGGAATTGTCTGTTACCTTGTTCGTCAAGTTTTTCTTCATCAACTATTTTTTCATAACTAAAAGGCTGATAAATTGCACCTTTGAACCTACCGTTTTCTTCAAAATATTCGTTTAGAATTCTATCATAAAATGCACTTTGTTCTTGTGATAAATGATAAAACAACTCAACCGGGTCCATTACTTTTGATAAATCTCCCACTTCTGCTTTATAGATGTAATCTTCTTTTAAATCTAGTCGGTTTCTTCGGATTAAAACCGATGAAATTATATTTTTGATTTGATTGGCTAACACTTTGGTTTCGTGGCGAACTATATTAATATCAACTGGTAATTGTTCACCTAACATTGATACATAAAGCGTTTCTGCTTTTTGTCGTTTGTTTGGTTTATTAGAATTCCAATTTTTAATAATATCTGAAAGTCTTTTATATTTGTAATTAAATCCGCGAAACAATCCTTCTAAATTGTCATCAATAGTTATCCCGGATTTACCTGGAACAATAAATAATTTCAACAATGAAAATATGTCCGCAGGAGAATTATTAAAAGGCGTAGCAGTTAATAAAATAACGGTTCTGTCTCTACAAATGGTTAATAATGCTTCATAATCTGCTGTATCTTGGTTTCTGAAATAATGTGCTTCATCGATAATTACTACTTCAATACCTTTGGTTTGAATAGTATCTGCCAAATCTTCTAATTTACCACGACTTTCTACTTCCCAATCGTATAACTTAAAATCGTTGATATATCCCCACCAACCTGAACTATATGTTTTGTCACCTATTAATCCCGGAGGACAAATAACCATTCCTCTTTTACCTAAATTTTTAGCAATTAATGAAGCGATTACGGATTTGCCTAAACCTACCACATCCGCAATAATAACTCCGTTATATTCACTAATTATGGATAATGCTTGGTTTACCGCGTCGGTTTGATAACTGTATTTTTTATATCCGATTTCTTCCAGTAGATTTTCTACTTCAGGTTTTATTTGTTTTTGTTGCTGTAAGTCTAAATAGGTTTTAAGTATTAAAACATAAGCCTCAAATGGTGTTACGGAAGCAGCTTGCGATTTGTGCTGAATGAATTGTATAAGAAACTCTTTTCTGTTTTCGATTTCTGAAATAGGAATAG
Source organism: Flavobacterium sp. (assembly GCA_044373975.1). Classification (GTDB taxonomy): domain Bacteria; phylum Bacteroidota; class Bacteroidia; order Flavobacteriales; family Flavobacteriaceae; genus Flavobacterium. Next base: position 8,175 of record JBILPJ010000002.1, read on the forward strand.
CTCGTTCCCAAAGTTCATCAAAATATGTTTCGGCTTCGGTAAAACCATAATCTTTTATCTCTACATTGAATTCTTCTTGACCTGATAAACCGGCACGTGTTAAATTACTACTTCCTGTAATAAATTGCCCTGTCATTGCCTGAATGTTAGCCTGCTCTTCATTTAAACGAAATAGGTACAACTTAGCGTGATTAGAATTTTCGGTTTTGCGAATGATTAATCGTTTTTCGTTTAGCATTTGCAAAAAGAATTCTACTTGGTTGTAGAATGCTTCTGTGTCCATTTCTTCATTGTTAATGGCGTTTCCCATTGAAGTCATAAACTGATTGAATTGGTCGTCTTGTGATTGTTCTTCTTCTTGACTACCGTGTTCAACAATTTTATTTAGGATTTGATCTACTTGCAACCCAACTAATAATTTTAATGTTAGATTTTCGTTCTTTTTTAGATTTTCAAAGAGTTCTTGCCAACCCGAAAAGTAAAAGAAACCTACCAAAAATTTAAGTTCATCACTAATTCCGATTAATGTATTTAACCTGCCTTTAAGCGATTTATTGGTTTTATTATTGGTTATGAAATTGTTTGTCATTATTTTGTTTTATATGCTTGGTTGGGATGGTTTATATTTGGATATAATCTCTCTAACTTGCCACTTTTAACAAGTTCTGGCACAATTGTATTTTTTAAATACTTAATATCCTTGTTTATTTCTTTTGAAATATCTTCAATAGACTTAAACTCATCTTTACATAAATTAATTATTTGTTGATGTAAAACTTCTTTTTTTACCCAATCTTTTCTTTTGCTTTTTGGAGTGTCCACTAAGTTGCTCGAGGTGTCCACTAAGTTGCTCGAGGTGTCCACTAAGTTGCTCGAGGTGTCCACTAAGTTGCTCGAGGTGTCCACTAAGTTGCTCGAGGTGTCCACCAAAGAAATTTTTCTATTCTCAAAGTATTCAGAGCCTACTGAATTTAGGTGGTAAGTTGTCCATCTTCCTTTATTTTCTGATATTAAATACCCTTGTTTACATAATTCTTGAAGTATTCTGGTAATATCTGTTTTGTGTTGGTCTATCATATACTGCAACCTACTGTTTGAAACTTCACCTTCAATATGACAAGTTGCAAGAATTGTTAATTCGTCTTTACCCAAAGCATCAACATTAGAACCAAATAAATCTCTAAGCACATCAAGCGTGTCTTCTGGAATGATACTGAACATTGGAAGTTCCAATGTTAATCTGTCAGGCTGTTGGTTTACTTGCAAATAAGGTATTCTCCAATGTGCATAATCCCAACCCGCCATAATTTTATTTACACCACTACCTGCTTTTTCCGCACTACCCATCATTAAAAACATTCTTTGAAGACTTGGGTTTCTACATTCACTTATACCACCTTGATAGTATTGATGTAAAGTAACCAGCAATGTACCTGGATTAGAAAACATAAAACTATCTGTTTTATGCTCAATGACAATGTTGCCTGGTGCTGTATAGTCCGTATGGATTAAGGTGTTTACAAATGCCTCACGCAAAGCAATATGTGCAGGAGTTTCATCTTGTCTAACTCCATCTTTTAATTGAAACGGTTTGGGCAAACTAGAAGAAAGTCGTGGTCCAATTTTTAAATAAAATTGAAATAAATTAGCTTCCCAAGTTCCGTCAGGTATCACTCTATCTGTCCAACGAATGTCTGGATCGTTTGAAAGTATCTCTCTAAAATCTGGAAAAAAATTAGGCACACATTCTTGGTCGGTAATGCTTTCGGATTTACCAAACATTAATAAACCCGCTACTGTAAATCCTTGTTTTTTAGTTACACGGTCTTTTCTATATCCACCTAACTTTTCTAACAATTCAATGTCTTCTAAAGCTAACCAAGGATGAGAGGGTTTTGCAGCAGCAAATAGTTGGCGGTATTTTTTTAAACTATTTAAATCAATATCATCGATGGTAAAACCTTCTAAAATTCGGCTGTCGTGCTGCGTTGTAGTATCTGCATCTGCAAGCATTCGCCTTACTTCTTCCTTGGTACATTTATAATCTCCTTCGTGATTTCGTTTGTAGGTGTTTTCAAAAGGATTGCGTGTTAAGTGAACTGGTTTTTGAGTTCTTTTGGCATTTGGTATTTTAAAAACAAGGACTTTTTTTCCTTTTATTTCAACCGATTTAACATCGTCATCAGTTAATAGATTGCAATTGGTAGTATCGGGATTGTTAATTTTATCCCAAAATATTTTTTTAAGGCTATTAATTTTAGTGGTATCAAGTCCATCAATTTTGAGCATTCCTTTAGTTTCTGAAACACCAAAAACAATTAAACCACCATTGGTATTAGCAAAAGAGGAATAGGTTTTCCAGAAATCAGATGGGAAACCTCCTTGTGCCGATTTGTATTCTAGTTCCGAAAATTCATTATTTGGAAAGGTACCATATACTGAATGAAGAAATGACCATTCTTCATTATCAAATAAATCAAGTTGTTTGTTAGTTTCCATACTTTTGTTATGCCTCTATTTTATAAGTATCATACTCCTGCTCACTCAACCCAAACTCCGGTTCTACTATTAAAACTTCATCATAAGTAAGCTCATAAAGTTTATAAACCATTATGTCTATTTTAGCTTCTAATTCCTTTGTTTCAAGATGTTCTTTTCTATTTTCGATGATTAAGTTTGATAAATTAACAAACTTATTTTGCTCGTTTTCAGTTAAACTTCTTATAGGAAGCTTTTCAACTGAATTGGCTTGAATTTCGGAGAATACTTTTTTTGTTGATTTATACTTGTTCTTGTAAACATAATTTACCAAAGAAGAATTAAGAATTGCTAATAAATATTTAATTTTAAAATTAAAACCTGGTTTTGAATTAACAACAACTAAAGTATTTAGAGCAAAATATTGTTCATCATCGTATGCAAAAACAAGATTTTCTGATACGCGTCTAAAAAATAATTTCTCTTTGCTCTCAAATATATCTTTTCTTTTACAAGAGTGAATTCTATCTAATGAATAATCTAAATAAACACCTGTCCAATTTATTAAATTCTTGTTTATATTTTTACCATCAAGTAATTTGTAAAATTTTTTATTTGCATTATGTTCTCTTAATGATAGGCTTTTATCTCCTTTCAAAGCTATACCTTGATTAACATTGCAGATAGTTCCTAGGGTTACAATACCATCTAAATTGAAAATTTTATCGATAGTATTATTCGATTTAAAATTAAAAGAAAAATTATCTTGAAATAAAAAATCATTATGATTTACTTCTTTGATTAATTTTACTTCTTTTAAATTATCTGAAGTAATTTTAACATCTAAATTATCATTTGTTCTTGCTTGAATAAACAATGTTACATTTTCAACAACAGCATTTTCAAAAGGCATACTTTCATAATTTACAATTTCAATTAAATGAAACTTTTTCAAAATGATTTCGCGAGTATAACTATAATATTCCTGTGTAAGAATTGTATTTGGTATTATATACACTAACTGTCCAGTAGAGTTCAATTTTTCTAAAGCATTATGAATAAAGAAAATAAATGCGTTTAATCTTCCTGCTGATGTTTTGTATCTAGTTTTTAAATATTTTTTTTGGTCATCTGATATATTATTTGATTTTGATAATTGGATATAAGGCGGATTACCAATTACCACGTCAAATTTTTCTACACCAAACATCCAATCCGGGTCAAACCAAGTAGAGCTTTCGTTGCTAAAGGGTTTCCAAGCAACAAGTTGTTGCGCTCTTTTGCTTCCAATACCACCAGCATTCAATACTTCTTGCTTATAAATCTTTGTTTGTAGTTTTTCAAATTGTTGCTTGAGTTTATCTTTTTCTTGTGGAGTAGCTTGTAGATAGCTGTTTCTAAGGTGTTGTAATTGGTTTTGTAAATCGGAAGTTTCGCCAAAGTCAAAAGTCATATCGTTACCAACTGTATTTCCTTTTTCAAGACCAATCAATGTATTAGCCGTAACAAACTTAAATTCTAAATTAGGTAACGGTTCTATTCCTCTGTTTTCTGCTTTGTCATCAATGTTTTCATCAATAATTAGTGAAAGAAAACTTCTTAGTTTTGAGATTTCGGCAGCAATGGGTTGAATATCAACTCCATAAATAGAATGTTGTATAACCCCTAATTTTCGAATATAATCGCTATTGGCTTGGTTGAGTTTGGTTTCCATTGCTTTGCGAACCAAAGCATTATCAATTTTTTCTAATTGTTTGGCTTTCCACCAAACGGCATTTTTATCCAACTTTTTAAGTAATGCAATAATTTTGTGCAATACGCCCATTGGGAAAGCTCCCGAACCACAAGCAGGATCCAAAATCTTTACTTCGCTTAAAGCTTCAAGTATCGTAATGGTTTGTTTTTCGTTAAACGGATTTTCAGTATCATCTTTTAGTAATACTTCTAACTGCTCTTCGTCTTCAATATTGGTTTTGGTTTTGATGTATTGCAGTAGTGATTGTTCCACCATATAATCTACAATCTCACGAGGTGTATAGAAACTCCCTGTTGACTTTCGAGCACTTTTCTCAGTATCTGGGTCAATCTCTGCCAATAGATTTTCAAAAATAGTACCTAGCATTTCTGGGTCGATACTTACCTCAAAATCATTAATGGTGTTTTCATCAATAGTAAAGTTGTATTGTTCTAACGTTTCGAAGAAGTCTTTAAACCATTGGTTAGGAATATTCAAACCAAAATTTTGACTGTGAATACCTTTGCTGTCTTTTGGAAAAAAGTCGTCTTCTTGCGCTTCAAAAAGGCCACCATTTAAGAAAGGAACAAACTCGTGATTGTTTGGCAACACATAAGGTTTCCTGTCTTCGTGTTTTTTATTTAATACTAAAAAGAATAGTTTTTCTAGAATGGAATGGTAGTAATTGTGTTGGTCGTTATTGACACTTGCCACCATATTTGACGAAAGCCATTCTTCTGGAATTAACGAAATGCCGCTATCTGATTTTTTGTTTTTCAAGAACCAACAAAAAATAGTTCTACCAATTAATCGAACTGCAAATTCTTGATATACTTTTCTGTTTTCAAATGGCGTTGATGGTAATTGCAAACAGGAATCGAAAGAAACTTCTTTTTTATTAATGCTCACTTTGCCTCCAATAAGACTATAAAAAGCAGTTGCAATCTCTTCGTAGAATTTTTTATTTAATTTTTCAACACTAAACGCTTCTTGAATGTCTTCTAAAGAGTTGAAATTACAACCGTTAATTCTGTTTTTGAATGTTTTGTTAGTTCTTGCTGGGTCAACAAAATAAGTGTAACGTTTCCAATTGGTAAACTTTTGTTCTTTATTACCGTAGTTTTTACGAATAAATGAAAAACGGAAGCAATCGTTCTCATCATAGAAAATGAAAATGGCTCCGTCTTTAAAATCTTCTTTTAGGACTTTTTTAGCTATTTCAAACTGTCTTTTTTTAGAGGAACGTTCCGATAAAACACCTTGAAATTTGCAAGCAAAAACAATTAATTCGTCGGAGTTATTAAATGCTACTTCACCAATTTTTTGTAGGCATGAGAAATGCGCAAAATCTGTATCGTTTAGAATGTAGTCAAGGTTCTCGCTATTTGGAGAAAATGATGAAATCTTAGTTTTAAAGAAATCGGCAACCGATTTTACAGAGAAATTTTGAATTAGTTTATCCATCAACGTGTTTTTTTGCCTGCTAATAATTAACTTGAAAATTGTAAGATTGTAAATATATGAAAAAACACAACCTAAAAAAAACTGAAAATGATTAATAACGAAAACTTAGAAAAGCTAAAGCAAAGTCTTGTAGAAAACGAAAATAAATGGAATGAAAATTATGAGATGATGAAAACTGCTTTTAAAGAGAAGTATGGTGTGTTTTTTAATATAAGTAAGTCGAAAGTTTTAATGTCGAAAAATCAAAAGTCTCGAAATAGTTAAAAAACCATATAGAATCAGCCAATTACATTGAATTACATATTTTAAATACGACACTTTATTAAACTTACTACTTATCAGGAAGTAGTATAATATCCGTTAGCAAATGAACACAGGCGAAATACTTATTTATCAAAACCAAGACGGCAACATCAAAATTGATGTTCGGTTAGAGCAAGAAACGGTTTGGTTAACGCAGGAACAAATGGCGTTATTGTTTGGCAAAGGTCGAACAACAATTATCGAGCATATTGCCAATGTTTTTAGCGAAGGCGAATTATTAGAAAATGTGGTATGTTGGAATTTCCGACTAACCACTCCGCATGGAGCAATTGAAGGAAAAACACAAGAAAAAGAAGTTAAACATTACAATCTTGATGTAGTTATATCAGTAGGTTATCGTGTGAAATCAGAACTGGTAAGCAATTTATATTAGATAGAACAGAGAGAATTCCTATTTCCCCAGAACATCATTATTTTGAATCTACCAAAGAATGGTGCTATTTTTCTTTATACTTCCCCGCAATTCCCCAAACCGATTGCACGATTAATATTATAGAAATTGAAAACGGTTCACGTAATGAATTTAACTATTATGGAGTTAAGTTAAAAATGAGTGATGGAGTTGAAGTTTTGGGATAAAAACTTTTAATTTTAAAATATATTTAATAAAAAACTCCTTGAAACAAAATAATGTTTCAAGGAGTAAAGTGACCGCGGCAGGGTTCCCTGTCTGCCGACAGGCAGGGAACCTGCAACCTTCAGAGCCGAAATCTGAAATTCCCTGCCTGCCGGCAGGCAGGTATCCAGTTGAAAAAAAACTCCTTGTAAAATAATACAAGGAGTAAAGTGACCGCGGCAGGGTTCGAACCTGCAACCTTCAGAGCCGAAATCTGAAATTCTATCCAGTTGAACTACGCAGCCATTATTTTAGATTGTTAGATTTTAAGACTTCTTAGATTTTAGATTAAAAAGAAATCAATGAATTTATCTAAACCAATAATTTCTTTACAATTGTAGAAATGGTTTTTCCTTCAGCGGTTCCGCCTAATTGCGCAGCGGCTAATCCCATAACTTTTCCCATTGATGCAATTCCTGAAGCGCCAGTTTCGGCAATGATTTTTGCAATAATAGCCTCTACTTCTGCTTCGCTTAATTGAGCTGGTAAGAATTTTTCGATTACTGCAATTTGAGCTAATTCTGGTTCAGCCAAGTCCAAACGGTTTTGTTCTGTGAAGATTTTTGCGCTGTCTTTTCTTGTTTTTACCAATTTTTGCAACAATTTGATTTCGTCGTCTTCAGAGATTTCTTCCTTGCTCCCCGTAGCCGTTTGTGCTAACAAAATTTCCGATTTTATGGCGCGAAGGGCTTCCAATGCAATCGTGTCTTTTGCTCTCATTGCGGTTTTAATATCGTCCATTAATCTTGCTGATAAACTCATATCTTGTTTTGTTAATTTGGTTATTCGGTTATTTGTTGAATCGTTGAATCGTTGAATTGTTGAATCGTTGAATCGTTAAATAAAAACGATTTTACTTTGCCCCAGATGGAAGTGGAAAGCTTTTTGAGAGAAAATGGATTTTTTCTTGAGCTTAAAAAGCGACTTTAGAAGCTCTTTTAAGGTCGTAGAAAAAAGCATTTTCGAGAAAAAACTTGTAACGTACAGCTGGATTAAGGCACTGCAAATTTATAGAATTAATATTGAATTTACAACTGATATTAATCCTGTTCCGATAAAAAGAATTCGGAAGCTTTGAGGCAAAAAATAACCCGAAAATCGCATTGACTTTCGGGCTACATTCTTATTAATTTGTTTTTGTTTAATCTACATTATCGTGCAAAAATGAGTTATTGGATCTCAATTGACTATCATTATTACTGTCGGTTCCCAATGAAATTCGGGAATTTGTATTGCTGTTTAAAGGGTTTGAAAGGTCAACACCCGATCTTTTATACGCCGGCTCTTTTTCATATTCCTCCACTCTTGATGGATTGTTGTGAAATTTATAGTTGAAATCTTTCAATTTTCTTCTTCTTTCATCAGCAATAATTTTAGACGATTCTTCGATTGACATTTCCATTGGGGAAATTTCATCTGAAAACGGGTTGTTATTGGCTGTAAAATCAACTTGTTTTACTGTGATATTCAATTCGGCAGCGATTGGCTCTTCGATTGCAGCAGCAACAGGTTTAGAATTTGACAATTCATTTTCAATATCCATATACTCTTCAAGAGAATATTTTATGATGCCACTTTCGTTCAATTCGGTCATTGGAACAAACTCTACAGACTCATTTACTTGAATATTTTTAGTTTCATCTGTCAATTGAAAAAGGAAATGCTCTTCTTTTGGTGCTTCGGTTTTAGCAATTGGCAAATCGAATGAAAAAGTAATTTGCTCTTCTTCAACAGCAATTGCTTGTGGCGCAACCACTTCAATTTCTTTCACTTCTGGGGCAGAAAAATAATATTCTACATCCAATTCTGGTGCTACAATTTCAAAAGTAACGTCAAGGTTTTTTATGAATTCTGATGTTGGAACCAAGTCCATTTTGAACGTTGGAATTTCAACTTCTGGCGCTTCAAAAACTTCCAATGGCGCTTCCGCAACTACATCAATTTCTACTTCATCTTCTAATAATTCAAAGATAATTTTTTCTTCTTTTTGAGGTACTACATCCTCAAATGCTAAAAAATCGAATCCTGGAATTGCCTTATTATTTGATAAATCTTGAACTAATTTTTGTTCGCCACCCAAAGTGTGGATAATCTTTTTAGGCTCCGTATTTACGATTTCATTTTGTTGTTCTACATTGAAACCTGTAGCAATGATGGTCACTGCAACGGCATCACCAAGAGACTCGTCTTCACCAACACCCATAATAATATTGGCATTGTGACCTGCTTCCGCTTGAATGTGATCGTTGATTTCTCCGATTTCGTCAATTGTAATTTCATTAGTTCCAGAAACGATAAGCAACAATACGTTTTTGGCACCTGCGATTTTATTATCATTTAATAATGGGGAATCGAGCGCAGAAATAATGGCTTCTTTTGCACGATTTTCACCACTTGCCGTAGCCGAACCCATAATGGCAGTTCCACTGTTTGACAAAACGGTTTTTGCATCTTTTAAATCGATATTTTGAGTATAGTGATGCGTAATTACTTCAGCAATTCCTCTTGAGGCTGTTGCCAAAACTTCGTCCGCTTTAGAGAAACCGGCTTTGAAACCTAAATTCCCATATACTTCTCTCAGTTTGTTATTATTGATAACAATCAAAGAATCGACTTGTTTTCTTAATTTTTCAACACCTAATAACGCTTGTTCTTGACGTACTTTTCCTTCAAATTGAAAAGGAATAGTTACAATTCCAACGGTTAAAATGTCTCTTTCTTTTGCCAATTGAGCAATTACGGGTGCCGCACCAGTTCCAGTTCCACCACCCATTCCTGCGGTGATGAAAACCATTTTGGTGTTGCTGTCCAACATTTTTTCAATGTCGGCAATGCTCTCAATCGCTGATTGTTGACCCACTTCTGGATTGGCACCTGCACCAAGTCCTTCAGTTAAATTCACACCCAATTGAATTTTGTTCGGAACCGAACTGTTTTCTAATGCTTGTGAATCGGTGTTACAAACGATGAAATCAACGCCTTTAATACCTTGTTTGAACATATGGTTGATTGCGTTACTTCCGCCTCCACCAACGCCAATTACCTTAATTACATTTGATTGGTTCTTTGGTAAATCAAATGAAATACTTCCAAAATCTGAGTTGCTTGTCATAATATTGGTTTTAAATCTTAATTAATTATTCTATTTTTTTACTTCTTTCGGCCCGGGGCAAAAAGACATTTATTTTTTTATTTAATTTTTTAAACTACTCTGCGTTGTCTAAAAATTCTTTAATCTTATCGACATATTTATCAAAAAACGATTTCCTGATTTTTGTTTCTGTCGATTCTCCCACAGGAATCTTCGCTTGTACTCTTTCCTCTTCTTCTTGTTGAGCAGGAACTTCAATTTCTTGAATTTGTTCCGCTGGCGCTCTGTAAACATTTACTTTTTCAGGTGCAGAAAAAGTTATTTTCACGGCACTTTGCGTACTGTTTTCAATAGAATTCATTACCAATCCAACTGCTGTTGCATATAATGGACTTGAAATTTCTTCATCAGAATCACCAGCCAAATGCTCGTTTGGATAACCAATTCTCGTATCCATTCCAGTGATGTATTCTACTAATTGTTTGATGTGGTTCAATTGTGCGCCACCTCCAGTTAATACAATTCCTGCAATCAATTTACGTCTTGGATCTTCGTGACCATACGCTTTAATTTCTACAAAAACTTGCTCAATAATTTCAACTACACGAGCGTGGATTATTTTAGACAAATTTTTCAAAGAAATTTCTTTTGGTTCTCTGCCTCTCAAACCTGGAATAGAAACAATTTCGTTGTCTTTATTTTCTCCTGGCCAAGCCGATCCAAATTTTACTTTCAATAATTCCGCTTGCTTTTCAATGATAGAACATCCTTCTTTGATATCGTCTGTGATTACATTTCCTCCAAAAGGAATTACTGCCGTGTGGCGAATAATACCGTCTTTGAAAATGGCTAAATCTGTAGTTCCACCTCCAATATCTATCAAAGCTACACCCGCTTCTTTTTCTTCTTGACTCAAAACTGCATCTGCCGAAGCCAATGGTTCCAAGGTTAATCCTGATAATTCAATGCCTGAACTTTGAATACATCGTCCCACATTTCTGATTGATGATGCTTGTCCAACAACCACGTGAAAACTAGATTCTAATCTTCCGCCACACATTCCGATTGGTTCTTTTATTTCAGATTGCCCATCGATTTTGAATTCTTGTGGCAAAACGTGAATAATTTCTTCTCCCGGAAGCATTGCTAATTTATGAACTTGATTGATTAACAAATCAATGTCTTTATCGCCAATAACTTCTTCTGCATTACTTCTGCTGATGTAATCGCTGTGTTGAATACTGCGAATATGTTGTCCCGCAATTCCAACAACTACATCTTTTATTTTGTAACCTGAATTGGTTTCCGCTTCTTGAACCGCCTGTTGGATAGATTGAATTGTTTGTGTGATATTGTCAACCACGCCTCTTTTCACACCTAAGCTTTTGGATTTTCCAATTCCAAGAATCTCAAGTTTTCCATATTCGTTTTTTCTACCAATCATTGCGACAATTTTCGTTGTCCCAATGTCTAATCCTACTGCAATGTTCTCTTTTTCCATAACCAATTATTTTGTGCAAACCACTTGCTGTGTAAACCTCAGATTTATTTTTTTATATTTTACTAACGAACTATCTGCCTCTGCTTTTTGAAAAAATGCTTTATAATTTTTGAATTTAGCTTCCACATTTATGGTTCTTCCAAAATCAATCTTGTAATTATAATTTCTGTTGGACATAATTATCGCCCCAGTTGGCAAAATTTCTATTCCAATTATGTTTTTTTTCAAAAAAGCATCGTCATAAATAAATCGAAATAATTTATTTAAATCCTTACTATTTTCATCATTTATTGCACCCGAAACTATCGGAACTCTCGCTGTGAAATTTTCAGATAACGGCATTTTATTTCCCTGATAATCAAAATAAAAGGAACCGTTTTCGTCAAAAACCCTTGCTATTGGCGACTTCTGTTTTACCACTGCTTTTAGCACGCCATCGATACTCACAAATACTTCTGATTTTTCAATCATATTGTAATTGTCGAGGGATTTTTCCAATTTGTTCAAATCTACCTTATCTTTTTGTAGTATTTGCACACTCTGATTATTTTCTATTAACAATTTATTAACCGTTTCGTGAGTTACAAAAAGTTCGTCATTTCCGAGAAAAACTACCACTGATTTCGAGAGTTTCCGCTCGGAATTTCGTTTTGAAGAGAATGAAAATAGGAAAATAACTGCTACAAACATTAGCAACAATCTTATATTTATCCAAATATTTTTCCAATTCAAGTTTTTCATTTTAATTTTTTTATGCTATTCTATTTTGAAATCAAAAATCAATTTATTTTTTTAGTAATGCTTCTTTTATTGGCTGAACCAATTCTCCAATATCTCCTGCTCCAATTGTAACAATTATTTTTGCTTCACTTTTTAATATTGATGGAATTAAATCCAATTTTGATACTACTTTTTTATGCTCATTTGTCATTTTTCCCAACAACCAATCGGATGTAATTCCTTCCATCGGTAATTCCCGCGCTGGATAAATATCTAATAAAAGTACCTCATCAAAAGCAGAAAGACTTTTAGCAAAATCATCCGCAAAATCTTTTGTTCTGCTGAATAAATGCGGTTGAAAAATTGCCAACACTTTTTGATTGGGATACAATTCTGAAACTGCTTGGTGCACCGCATTTATTTCTGTTGGATGGTGCGCATAATCATCAATATATACTAAATCGGTTTCTTTTATTTGATATGAAAATCTTCTCTTAATTCCTTTGAATGATTTCAATGCTTTTGCAATTGCATCATTGGATGTTCCAAACGTTTTTGCCATTGCCAAAGCCATCAAAGCATTCGTTAAATTGTGTTTCCCAGGCAATCCAAATTGTAAATTTGTTATGATTTCTGTTGGCGTTTGCACATCAAAAACATAATTTCCATCTTCAATTCTCACGTTGAAAGCCTTGAAATTCCCCTCCTCATTTACGGCAACTGTGACGCCTTCTAAAGGTAAGTTTTTCGTAATGAAAAGTTGGCTTTTATCGGAAACTTTATCAGCAAATTCTACAAATGAAGCTTCAATTGCGGCACTATCTCCATAAATGTCCAAATGATCGGCATCCATAGAAGTAATGCAAGCAATATTGGGATGTAAATACAAGAACGAACGGTCAAATTCATCGGCTTCAACCACAGTTATCGTTTTTCCAGTTCCAATTAAATTAGAGTTATAGTTCTCTACAATTCCTCCTAAAAAAGAAGTTACATCGGCACCACTTTCATACAAAATATGTCCTAAAATACTTGATGTTGTTGTTTTTCCGTGCGTTCCTGCAACTGCAAAACAAAGCGTATCTTTTGTAATAATTCCTAAAACTTCTGCTCTTTTTTTAACATTGAAATCTCTTTCTAAAAAATAATTCCATTCTGAATGCGTAATTGGAACTGCTGGCGTAATAATTACCAACGTATTTTCAGTGAAATAATCTGTTGGAATTAGATTTATATTGTCTTCAAAATGAATGTTGATGCCACTTTGTACCAATTCTTTCGTGAGTTCGGTTTCGGTTTTATCATACCCAGATACATTTTTACCGATGGTTTTGAAATAACGCGCCAAAGCACTCATCCCAATTCCTCCGATTCCTATGAAATAGACGTTCTGTATTTGGTTTAAATTCATTTTTATTAATTTCAAATTTTAAAGTCTTAAAGTCCAATGACCTTCTAACTTATATTTATTTTATCAATTTCACAATTTCATCTACAATGTCACTTGTAGCCTGAATTTTTGCTAATTTTTTTATATTATCTGATAGTTGCTTTTGCAAATTTTCATTGGCAACTAAATCGCTAAAAACCGTATTGAATTTTTCATCCAATTCACTTTCTTTAAGCATCAAAGCACCATTTCTATTTACAATAGATTTAGCGTTTTTGGTTTGATGGTCTTCGGCAACATTTGGCGATGGAATGAAAATCACAGGTTTTCCCACAATACTCAACTCCGAAACCGAAGATGCACCTGCACGAGAAATTACGAAATCTGCGGCAGCATAAACCAAATCCATACGATCAATAAAAGCAAAAACTTGAATATTGGTTGTTAGTTGTTGGTTGATAGTTGTTATTTGTTGATTGGCATTTGCATTATATTTATTATACAGATCAAAATAGAATTTTCCACATTGCCAGATTATCTGAACATTTAACGAATCGAAAAGTGGTAATTCCTTTTCAATTAATTCATTTATTCTTCTTGCACCAAGGCTTCCACCAAGAACTAAAAGTGTTTTTTTGGAAGCATCCAAATTGAAATATTTAATGGCTTCTTCTCTTTTTCCATCAATGTCAATTAAATCTTGACGAACAGGATTTCCAGTTAAAATCATTTTGTCTTTTGGAAAAAACCGTTCTAAATTTTCATAAGCCACACAAATTCTATTCGCTTTTTTACTCAACAATTTATTTGTAATTCCAGGAAATGAATTTTGTTCTTGAATAACCGTTGGAATATTCAAGGAATTCGCCATTTGCAATAAAGGCCCAGAAGCAAATCCACCAGTACCAATAACTACATCGGGTTTGAATTCTTTAATTATTGCTCTTGATTTGAGCAAACTACTAATTAATTTAATAGGAAATAATAGATTTTGCAAAGTCAATTTTCTTTGTAAACCTGCAATCCAAAGTCCTTTTATAGGATAACCGGCTTGCGGCACTTTTTGCATTTCCATTTTATCCTGCGCACCCACAAAAAGAAATTCAGCATCTGGAAAACGAGATTTTAATTCATTTGCAATAGCAATTGCCGGATAGATATGTCCACCAGTTCCGCCACCACTCACTATGAATTTGTATTTTGACATTTATTAAATTATAAACTGATTACTAAAAACTGAACACTGTCTACTTCTTCTTCAAAACCGCATCCATCGGATTTTTAGAGTTGTCTTCAATAGAATAATTATTCTGTTCAACTACTTCTTCAATGGCATTTTCTTTTTCAATTTGTTCGTCAATTAACTTTTGAAGAATCATATCTCTTTTTTCTGCTTCACTTTGTTCCAATGCAATTTCTTCGTCTTTTTTGGTCACGCTGATAATTATCCCAAGGGAAACACACGTCATCCAAATAGAGCTTCCACCGCTACTTATCAACGGTAAGGTTTGACCTGTTACAGGCAACAATTCAACTGCAACACCCATATTTATTAGCGCTTGAAATATCATTGGAAATCCCAAACCAACAACTAATAATTTTCCGAAAAGGGTGTTGGCTTTATGAGCCGCAACCATAAATCGGAAGAACAATAACAAGTACAAACCAAGAACGAGCAAGCCTCCAATTAAGCCATATTCTTCAACAATAATTGCATAAATAAAATCCGAAGAAGATTGTGGCAACACATTTTTCTGTACACTTTTTCCAGGTCCTAAACCGTAAATTCCTCCAGAAGCAATTGCAATTTTTGCGTTTTTAATTTGATAATCATCCTCGCCTGGCTTATTAGAAGTATAGTTTTCAATTCTGCTTGTCCACGTTCCTACTCTATTGAAAAATTTAGAATCTGGAAATGCTCTCGACAATAACACAAAAAATAACAAGAAGACAATTCCTGAACCAACTATTAATGCAATGTATTTTACTGGATAATTACCCACAAAAGTTAACATCAAAACCATTGCAAATATCAACGCTGTTGTAGAAAAGTTGGCTGGTAAAATAAATGCCAATGTAATAAATACTGGCAACCAAAGTTCCAATAATGATGATTTTAAGGTTATCGGCTCTTCTGATTTTTTAGATAAATATCGGGCTACAAAAATCATCAAAACCACAAACGCAAAAGTTGATGTTTGAAATGTAATTCCAATAAATGGCACCTTAATCCAACGACTCGCATTAGCACCAGCGATAACCGTTCCTTTAACTAAAGTAATGGCTAACAATATCCAAACTACGGGCAATGCAATTTTTGAAATCGCTCTGAAATAATGGTACGGGATTTTATGAACGGCATAAATTATTAAGAAACCCATAAAAATATGAGCCAAATGTGTCAGCAAATAACTGATTGTATTACCAGTTCCGTGGTTCAAATACGCCAAATTACTACTCGCACTAAAAACAGGCATAAACGAAAACAGCGCTAATAAGGCCACGAATGTCCATATTACTTTGTCTCCTTTTAGATTGTTTATTAGTTCTTTCATTTTTAAATTTTGTTTAAAGTTTTTTTGTTTAAAGTTTAAAGTTGCTCAACCTTAAACTTTAAACCTTAAACTTTTCTTATAAATTCTGTACTGCATTTTTAAATTGTCTTCCTCTGTCTTCGTAGTTTTCAAATAAATCAAAACTCGCACAAGCTGGGGATAATAAAACGGTATCGCCTTTTTCGGACAAACGTTGCGCCATCGTTACGGCATCTTGCATACTTGTAACTTCAATCATCATATCAACAATGTTTCCAAAAGCATCAATTATTTTCTTGTTATCAACACCAAGGCAAATAATTGCTTTCACTTTTTCGTGAACCAAAGACATCAATTCTGAATAGTCATTTCCTTTATCAACACCACCAACAATCCAAACTGTAGGCGAATTCATACTATCTAAAGCAAAGAAAGCAGCGTTTACATTGGTCGCTTTTGAATCATTAATGTATTGCACATTTTGAATTTTCAAAACTTTCTCCAAACGATGTTCTACACCCTGAAAATTTGACAAACTTTCGCGAATGGTTTGTTTGCGGATTTGCAACAATTTAGCTACCGAAGTTGCTGCCATTGCGTTTTTCAAATTGTGTTTTCCTTCCAATGCAATGTATTGTGTTTCCATTACAAACTCTTCTTCGTTGATATTGATTTCCATATTTTTATCTTTTATAAAGGCTCCTTTTTCAAATGTTTTTGTCAGTGAAAATGGAATTAATTGTGCTTTTGTTTTATTGTTTTTGAACCATTCTGAAATTGCTTCGTCATCTGCATCATAGATTAAAAAGTCGTTTTCTGTTTGGTTCTTTGTAATTCTAAATTTTGATGCGATATAATTTTCATATTTATATTCGTATCGGTCTAAATGATCAGGGCTGATATTGGTAATAATTGCAATATCTGGCTTGTAATTTATGATTCCGTCCAATTGGAAACTACTTAATTCCAAAACGTAATAATCGTATTTATCTTCGGCAACTTGCCACGCAAAACTCTTTCCAATATTTCCTCCAAGTCCAACATTTATTCCTGCCGATTTTAGCAAATGATACGTCAACATTGTTGTGGTTGTTTTACCATTACTACCCGTAATTCCAATTGTTTTTGCTTTTGTAAATGGTGCTGCAAATTCAATTTCGGAAATCACTGGGATTTTATTCTCGATTAGCATTTTGACAATCGGTGATTTATCTGGAATTCCTGGGCTTTTCATCACCACATCAGCATTCAGAATTTTCTTTTCCGTATGCTTTTCCTCTTCCCATTTTATTCCATTAATGCTAAGAACTTCCTTATAATTTTCTTTTATTTTTCCAAAATCAGACACAAAAACATCGTATCCTTTTTTCTTTCCAAGGATTGCGGTTCCAACGCCACTTTCACCTCCACCGAGTATGACTAATCTCATACTATCTTAATTTCAGGGTTACAATGGACAGAATTGCTAATAAAATTCCGACAATCCAAAATCGAGTTACAATCTTACTTTCGTGGTACCCTTTTTTCTGATAATGATGATGCAATGGCGACATTAGAAAGATTCTTCGCCCTTCACCAAATCGTTTTTTAGTGTATTTGAAATAGGCAACCTGCAATACAACAGAGAAATTCTCAGCCAAGAAAATTCCACATACTAACGGAATCAACATTTCTTTACGAACTGAAATTGCCAAAACAGCGATAATTCCACCAATGGTTAAACTTCCTGTGTCGCCCATAAATACGGATGCAGGATAAGAATTGTACCAAAGAAAACCGATTAATGCACCAATAAAAGCAGCTATAAAAACAGTCATTTCCCCTGAATCAGGAATGTACATTATGTTCAGATAATTTGAAAAAATAATGTTTCCAGAAACGAACGTGAAAATTGCCAATGCCAAAACAGAAATCGCTGATGTTCCTGCCGCTAAACCATCAATTCCATCCGTTAAATTCGCACCATTTGAAACAGCAGTTATAATGAAAATTACAAATGGAATGAATATCAACCACGCCCATTTTTCGTAACCATCGCCCGTCCAAGCTAATAATTCTGCATAATCAAACTCGTTATTTTTGAAAAAAGGAATTGTTGTTGCTGTCGATTTTTCTTCAATTGGCGCTTGATGAATTACATTTTCAGTTTGTGTCAATGAAACTTTATCTTTCACGTCTTTTCTAACCGTTACACCGGGATGCAAATACAAAACAGACCCTACAATTATTCCCAATCCAACTTGACCAATTACCTTGAAAATACCTTTTAAACCTTCTTTGTCTTTTTTAAATATTTTGATATAATCGTCAATAAAACCAATAGTTCCCATCCAAAGTGTGGTTACAATTAATAGAATTATATAGATATTATTCAGTTTTGTCAATAAAACAACTGGAATCAAAGTGGCAATAATAATAATCAATCCACCCATTGTTGGCGTTCCCGCTTTTTGAGTTTGTCCTGCAAGACCCAATTCACGAACCGTTTCTCCAACTTGCTGATTTCTCAAAAAATTGATGATTCTTTTTCCGAAAATCGTAGAAATCAACAACGATAAAATCAATGCCAAAGCTGATCTAAATGTGATATATTGAAACACCCCAGCTCCCGGAACGTTTAACACTTTATGTAGGTATTCAAATAAATAATACAGCATAATTTTAGTTTATTTGGTTAATCGATTAATTGTTTATCTTCTTATTGGCTTTTCGACTAAACGATTAAACATTCAGCCGATGAAACCTTATTTTCCTAATTGATCTAACATTTCTTTTACTATTTTCATATCATCAAAATCGTGGCGAACACCTTTAATTTCTTGATATGTTTCGTGTCCTTTTCCAGCAATTAGAATAATATCATTGGCTTGAGCCAATTGACAAGCCGCTTTAATTGCTTGCTTTCTATCTGAAATTGAAACTGTTTTATTAAAATTTTGAGGCGCAACACCTTGTTCCATTTCTGCAATTATCGTTTCGGGATTTTCCGTTCTCGGATTGTCCGAAGTAATAATTATTCTATCGCTTAATGTCGATGCGATGTCAGCCATTATTGGGCGTTTCGTTTTGTCTCTGTCACCACCACAACCCACAACAGTAATCAGTTGTTCATTTTTGGTTCTAATGTCATTTATCGTTTTCAACACATTTTCTAAAGCATCTGGCGTATGTGCATAATCAACAATTGCGGTAATATTTCCTTTTGAAACAATGAATTGGAAACGTCCAGAAACACTTTCTAACTCAGATAATAATCGCAAAACTTCTAATGATTCTAATCCTAATTCAACTGCAGTTCCATAAATTGCCAATAAATTATAGGCATTAAATGTTCCTATCAACCGAACCCAAACTTCATTGTCATTGATTTTTAATAGTAATCCCGACAATTGATTTTCTAATATTTGTGCTTTATAATCAGAATACGTTTTCAAGGCATACGTCAATTTTCTTGCTGCGGTATTCTGCAACATTACGCTTCCGTTTTTATCATCACTATTTGTTAATGCAAAAGCGGTTTTAGATAAATTATCGAAAAACGATTTTTTTACATCTCTATATTCCGAAAATGTAGGATGGTAATCCAAATGATCGTGAGATAAATTGGTAAAAACGCCACCAGCAAATTGCAATCCTTCTGTTCTTTTCTGATGAATTCCGTGAGAACTCACTTCCATAAAACAATAGTCAATTCCTTCGTCAACCATCTCTTTTAGATACTGATTTATCGTAATTGAATCAGGCGTAGTGTGCGTTGCTTTGTATTCTTTGGTGCCAACTAAAATTTTAACCGTAGAAAGCAACCCCACTTTATAACCCGCTTTTTGAAACAATTGATACAATAATGAGGCAACTGTCGTTTTTCCGTTTGTTCCAGTAATTCCAACCAACTTTAGTTTTTGAGACGGATTTTCAAAATAATTTGCCGCCATAAAAGCCATCGCTTTGTTCGTGTCTTTTACTTGAATATAGGTAATTCCTGTAACTATTATTTCTGGAAATGTATCGCAAATTATTGCAATTGCTCCTTTATTAATTGCTGTTTCGATAAAATCGTGCCCGTCAGAAATTGTTCCGCGAATGGCAATGAAAACATCGTTCTCGGAAATTTTTCTGGAATCAAATTCCATTTTTTCAATAGCTACATCCGTCGAACCATTTACTGCTTCAATTGCTACTTTCCAAAGTATTTCTTTTAGATTTATCACGATAATTCTAATGTTATAGTTGCTTGACTTGTAATTGCTACTCCCGGATTAATGGATTGTTTTTTGACTTTTCCAACACCAATTATTTTTACTTTTATTTTAAGATTTCCCAATAAAGCAACCGCATCCATTCCTGACATTCCTTTTAAATTTGGAATTACATTCTTTTTTTCTTGTGATTTTGCGTAATAATCCGAGTAATTTCTTTCTTGTGTAGGATTCTTTTTATCTAAATTTTTCACTTCATTTCTCGTTGGCGAATCAGTAAAAATCTTTTGAGCAATTCTTTTAAAAACAGGTCCTGCAACATCTGCTCCGTAATAATTATTATTGGATTTATCCGGATCGTGAACGACAACAATACAAGAATATTTTGGCACATCCGCAGGAAAATAACCTACAAATGATGAAATATAATGCTTGTCTGCACCGCCGTTAGTACCGTAATTTGCTTGAGCTGTTCCCGTTTTTCCAGCCATCGAAAAATCTTTAGAATATAATTTTGATGCCGTTCCTCTTTTAACAACATTTTCCAAAACAGCTTTCAATTTTAGAATTGTTTCTTGCGAACAAATTTTAGGATTGATGACTTTCTTATTGAATTTTACCACCGTTCTATTCCATTCTTTTATCTCGGAAACGAATTGTGGTTTTACCATCTCACCATTATTTGCAACAGCATTATAATAGGTCAAGGTTTGCAAAGGCGTGATAGAAACTCCGTATCCAAACGCCATCCACGGAAGTGCAATATTCGACCACGTTTTATCAGATGGTTGAGGAATATAGGGTTTCCCCTCCCCTTGAATTGGCAATCCCAAACGAGAATTCAAACCATACGCATTCAAATGATTTACGAATTGTGAAGGATTATTTTTATAATTATTGTAAACCGCCTGAACCATAACGGTATTAGATGATTTTTCAAAACCCTTTGCCAATGAAATAATTCCGTGACCACCTTCGTGAGAATCAACAACCCTATTCCCAAAATAAGTAACTACCCCGCCATTCGTATTATAAACAGCACTTGTATCCACTTTTTTATCTTCTAATAGAATCATTAAATCAGCCAATTTATAGGTTGAACCCGGTTCGTGAGATTCTACAATTGCATAATTTGTAGTTTCAGAATAAACGCCTTCTGCAACTTTTCCTAAATTAGAAATCGCTTTAACTTGACCCGTTTTAGTTTCCATAACCACGACGCAACCGTGATCGGCTTTGTATTTTACAAGTTGTTCAATTAACGAATGGTGTGCAATGTCTTGAATATAAACATCAATCGTAGAAATCACATCGTAGCCATCTTGCGGCTCAACTTCATTGACATCACGGATAGGTTTCCACTGCCCTTTTGCAATTTTTTGCTTGAGCACTTTTCCGTCTTTTCCGTTTAAATATTTTCTAAATGCCCATTCAATACCTTTTCCATCAGCTAATCCTTCTGGCGTAATGCGCTCATAACCAATAGTTCTTTGCGCAATTTCTCCAATTGGATGTTTACGAACCGTTTTTTGTTCAATTATAATTCCACCTTTATAAATTCCTAATTTGAATAAAGGAAAACTCTTAATTCGCATATAATCGGTGTAACTCAAATCTCTTGCAACTAATAAAAATCTGTTTTTGTTAGTTCTTGCAGCTGTTAATTCCAATTGAAAAAAACTACTTGGCTTTTTTAATAAAACGGATAATGAATCGGATAAAGGTTTGATATTCTTATGAAAATCCTTTGAATCTGGTGCCATTGCATCAAATCGAATAGTATAATTTGGAATTGATGTTGCCAATAAACTTCCATCTGAAGAATAAATATTTCCTTTATTAGATGGAATAACAAAATTTCTTATAGAACGTTCTTTGGCTAATTTGCGCAAAGAATCACCTTCTACCCATTGGATATTAGTGATTTTTACTACAATTGCAAGCGCCATTAAAAAGATGACAACTGCAACTATATAAATTCTTAAGATTATATTTTTATTATCTTCTACCATAAATTTTTCAGAAAACCTTTCTCTTCTTCTTTCTTTACTATTATTTTTATCGGTGGTGTTGAAGCGGGTTTAATCCCTTTTTCAATCATTTTAAGTGTAACCGTAGATTCCATTTTTAACTTCATTAACTCCGAACGACGATCCACAAATTCCGAACGCAATTCTTTTACTTCACCTGTTAATTCAATGATTTTAAAAACTTTTTGATCTACATTATTGTTGTTGGCAATCATAAAAATGGCAAGAAGAATTAGAAAAACAATGAACCGCCAATTTTTAGCAGCATTTGCTTCTTCGTTGATTAAAAATCTTGCTTTTAATATGCTGTAAACGCCATTTTTCATTACTTACCTTTTTTCGGCTATTCTCAATTTTGCACTTCGAGCTCTGTTATTGATTTTGATTTCTTGAAAATCAGGAACAATTAATTTTCCAATTGTTTTGAACGGTACAGAAAAATTTCCAAAAAAATCACGTTCTGGTTCGCCTTCAAACATTCCGTTTTTCATCAATCTTTTTACTAATCTGTCTTCCAAAGAATGGTATGAAATAACGCTTAATCGTCCGCTTGGCTTCAAAACTTCTAAAGATTGTTCTAAAAATTCCTTTAAAACATCCATTTCTTGGTTGACTTCTATTCGGATTGCTTGATACATTTGAGCCAATATTTTATGGCTTTTATGCGCTGGCAAAAAACGTCCTAAAACTATTTTTAGCTGTTCTGTGTTTTTAATTGGTTCTTCTTCACGGGCTTCAATAATTACACGAGCAATTGCTGGTGCATTTTTCAATTCTCCATAATCAAGAAAAACTCTTCTCAAATTTGTTTCGTCATATTCGTTGACAACTCGATACGCATTTAAGTCGTTTTTCTGACTCATTCTCATATCTAATTCAGCATCAAAACGAGTAGAAAAACCTCGTTCTGCAACATCAAATTGATGCGAAGAAACACCCAAATCAGCCAAAATTCCATCAACGCTTTTCACATTATGAAATCTTAAAAACCTTTTTATAAATCGGAAATTTTCATTTATCAAAACAAAACGTTCGTCGTCTAAAGTGTTTTCTAAAGCATCTTCATCTTGGTCAAATGCGAATAACTTTCCATTTAGACCCAAACGACTCAAAATTTCTTTTGAATGTCCTCCTCCGCCAAAAGTCACATCAACATATATTCCGTCTGGTTTTATGTTAAGTCCGTCAACAGATTCTTTTAATAATACGGGATTATGATATTCCATTTTCATCGTCGTTTACGTTACCCATCACTTCTTCTGCTAAATCTGCAAAGTCAATTTCATCGTTTGAAATGAAATTTTCATACAAATCTTTATCCCAAATTTCAACGATATTTACTGCTGAAGAAAGCACCAAATCTTTAGAAATTGATGCAAAAGCAACTAAATCTTTAGGAACCAATACTCTGCCTAAAGCATCTATTTCAACAACTTTCACACCAGCAGTAAAACGGCGAATGAAGTCGTTATTTTTCTTTACAAATTTGTTCAACTTGTTGATTTTATTCATCATCAAGTTCCATTCCGACATCGGATACAATTCCAAACAAGGCTGAAAAACCGAACGCTTCAAGACAAAACCGTCAAGAAGTGAAGCTGTCAATTGCTTTTTTAAAGGCGCAGGCAAAAGCAGCCTTCCTTTAGCATCAACTTTACATTCGTATGTTCCAATTATTGAATTCAACTTTAATAGTATTTGAAATGGTTTTGACAAAAATATAAAAAATTTTACCACAATTTACCACAATATACCACTTTGTTAATAAGTTTTACCACTTCCTACAAAAAACCGATAATTTGTAGGTTTATTTCCATAAAAGGTTCTTTGACAAATTGTTAAGAAACTCCATAAATTAGAAACAAAAACTCAAAAATTTATTATTAGTGCTTCATTTACATCGAATTTGTAACTTTAGAAATCCAAAAATCGAAGTCTTTATTATTATTTAAATTGCATTTAATAAATAGAAATAACGGAAATCATTTATTTGAACAACAATTAATGTTTGGTTATAAAATCTTATATTTGTCGAAATTGTAATGTCATTATAATAATGGAACACGTATTAAAAAAAGAAGGACGCTATACCTATTTTGAAGCTGGCGAAGGAACACCAATTGTCGTTTTGCACGGTTTAATGGGTGGTTTAAGTAATTTTGAATCGGCTGGGGCTTACTTTTCTCAAAAAGGGTATAAAATTATTATACCTGAATTGCCAATTTATACTCAAAGTTTATTACGAACTAATGTGAAGGCTTTCGCCAAATACGTTAAAGATTTTATCACATTCAAAGGTTTTGACAGGGTGATTTTAATGGGAAATTCGTTGGGTGGACACATTGCTTTGTACCACGCAAAAATGTATCCCGAGAAAATGTTAGGACTTGTAATTACAGGAAGTTCAGGACTTTACGAAAGCGCAATGGGCGATAGTTACCCAAGACGCGGTGATTATGAATACATTCAAAAGAAGGCAGAAGCTGTTTTTTACGACCCAAAAATTGCTACTAAAGAAATGGTTGACGAAGTTTTTAGTATGGCAAACGACCGAATAAAATTAATCAAAACCTTAACGATTGCCAAAAGTGCCATTCGTCATAATATGGCTAAAGATTTACCGAAAATGCACATTCCAACTTGTATTATTTGGGGAAAAAACGACAATGTAACGCCACCAGATGTGGCAGAAGAATTTCATAAATTATTACCAAATTCCACTTTATATTGGATTGATAAATGTGGTCACGCCGCAATGATGGAACGACCAGACGAATTCAATGAACTGATGTTTGAATGGTTACAAAAGGTAAATTTGTAATATTTCAATATAGATAAACCATAACATTTCTAGTATTTGCTGGAATTGTTGTGGTGTTTTTTTTAACTACCTTTGCACAAATCAAATTTGATTATGAAAATTAATACCGCCGAATTTATAATCAGCAATTCTGAAGTTGATAAATGTCCGAAAGATTTCTTGCCAGAATATGCCTTTATTGGTCGTTCAAATGTGGGGAAATCCTCTTTGATAAATATGCTGACGAATCATAAAAACTTAGCAAAGACTTCGGGAAGACCTGGAAAAACCCAATTGATAAACCACTTTTTGATTAACAATAATTGGTTCTTAGTCGATTTGCCTGGTTATGGATATGCGAAAGTTTCTAAAAAAACGAAATCTGTTTTTCAACAATTTATAACCGATTATTTTGAAACAAGAGAACAACTCGTTTGCGCTTTTGTTTTGATAGATATTCGTCACGAAGCGCAAAATATTGACATCGAATTTATGTCGTATATGGGGGAAAGTGAAATTCCTTTTTGCATTGTTTTCACAAAAGCCGATAAAATCAGTAAAGTGAAAATTGATTCCCATATTGCAGCTTACAAAAAGCAAATGTTTGCAAATAATTGGGCTGAAATGCCAAATCATTTTGTGACTTCCGCAACAGAATCAACTGGAAAAATGGAATTATTGAATTATATTGATGAAGTAAATCAAGAAGTTTTCAAAAACAACAATCAGTTTTAGAAAATTCTTTTATCCAACAAAAAATCCCAAAATACATCAATATGTTTTGGGATTTTTTCGTTAATAAAACAAGTAGTGTGTGTAATAAAGTTCGTATTTAAAATATGCAATTTATTGTAATTGGCTAATAATAAATGGTCATTTACTTTCTCGGGACTTTCGACTTTACGACATTAAAACTTTCGACATATTTATTTGTTCAAATCTAATTTTTCAGCGAAATAATCACAGAAATCTTTCATTGTGTCCGACATTTTTTCGTCGTCAGTAGCCCGTTTGAAAGTATCTGACATTGCAACTAAAGTTTGATGAAAAAACAATTTCATTTCGTCAACTGGCATATCTTTTGTCCACAAATCGATTCGCAAAGATTCTTGTGCCTTACTATCCCAGATAGAAAGCATAATGGCTTTGGCATCTTCAGCTTGAACGCCACCATCTTGTGCTGTCCAGCTTAATTTTTCAGGTACTTTATTTTCGTCTAGTTCTACGAAAAATTTAATTTCAGAGGTTGAATTTGCCATTATTTTTTAGGTTTGTATTTTGATTTTTGAAATAATTCCATTGTATCCATTTGCAATGCTTGTTGCAAAGTTACATCATTATTATTCATAAAAGAACGAACAATTTGCCATCCAACCCAAGTTCCCACTCTTCCTGGTGTTTCATTATCGATTTCCAAATAGAATTTTGAAAACGGCGCAACATTAATAAATCGGTTTGGTAATTTGGAATCTGTGCTGTACAATAATTTATCTTCCATAAAATAACGCCACATATAACTTTCATTTTCTTGGCACCACGTTATTTGTTCTGGTGTGTAACCAATTTTTTCAGCATCAGTAGTTTCGGGTAATAAAACGTCTTTTAGATACAATTCTTTTCCAGCGTAAATCATTTGCGAAAGCAACGTTTTATCTGAAACATTTGGGATTTTTGTTGCCGCAAAACTCGTAACAATATCAGGCATAATTTGATTTTCCTCGAAATTTTGTTTTAGATATTCTGGAAACTCATAAAATTTATGATTTTTACCTAAATATAAATCCAAAGAAATTACGACCAAACTATCTGCATAAATTGCTTTGTTTTGATAGTCCATTTCAGAAATTAGTGTGATTACTTTTGGTGTTTTCGTATTGGGAAAATAGTATTTTATATGACGGAAAAGATTATCTAAATCGGCATTTACCTTTTCAAAATTAGAATATTTTTTCTGCACTTCCGTGTATAATTCTCTGTTTAATGGGTTTTTCATTTTATTAACCCAAACAGAATCTGGCGTTGCAACGGGAAATAAATACGGATATTTTTGTTTAATTTGCGAAAGATTTGCAACTGGTGTTTCATAGAAAATTTTATCGAAACGTTCTACTTTTACAGATACAGGAATGTTTTCGACTTCTTTTTCGATTTTACTTTTTTTATCGCAAGATGCCAAAAGCACCAATAATGAGAATAAAGACAACAAATTTTTCATATAAGACATTTTTTAGCCCTGAGTGCAGTGGAAATCCTTTTTTTGAGGCACGAAAAAAAAGATTGGAACGGAAAGCAGGAAATAGCTCCAAATAATTATTATTTTTGCAAAGATACATTGCAGTATTTTAAAATTTTACAAAATATGTCTAAAAAAAGTACAATTCAAGTTGAAAAAGTTAACAATCACATTGTCAATTGGTTAAAAGAATATGCGATTGCTTCAAAAACGAATGGATTTGTTATAGGAATTTCTGGCGGAATTGATTCGGCAGTAACTTCAACATTATGTGCCCAAACGGGATTGCCAACTTTGTGTGTGGAAATGCCGATTCATCAGGCGGAAAGTCACGTAAGTCGTGGTAAAGAGCACATTTCGCAACTTAAAAACAGGTTTTCAAATGTTTCTAATACGATTGCAGATTTGACTTCGGTATTTGACAATTTTGTAGCTTTGGTGCCGACTGGCGAAGATGAAAATAGAAAACACCTTGCTTTGGCAAATACACGGGCGCGATTGCGAATGACAACTTTGTATTATCACGCAGGAATTTATGGATATTTAGTTGCTGGAACTGGGAATAAAGTCGAGGATTTTGGCGTTGGTTTCTACACAAAATATGGTGATGGCGGTGTAGATTTGAGTCCAATTGCGGATTTGATGAAATCGGATGTTTTTGCGCTTGGTGAATTTTTAAAAATACCCGAATCGATATTGAAAGCGGAACCTTCGGACGGACTTTTTGGAGATGCAAGAACGGATGAGGAGCAGCTCGGAGCAAGTTATGATGAGTTGGAATGGGCAATGCTTGAAGATGAAAAAGGAAAAACTGTAGCCGATTTTTCAGAAAGAGAACAAATTGTATTTTCAATTTATAAAAAATTGAATACAATAAATCAGCATAAAATGAATACAATTCCTGTATGTTTGATTCCTTCCGAATTTAAATAAATTATTAACTTATTTTTTAATAAAATTACAATATAAATTTCGTAACTTTACTAACCCTCAAATAGTTATAGTAATTTAAAAACTAGAAATTATGATAAATGTTTGTATTGCAGATAATTTTCCAGTAGTTCATTTTGGGATAAAATCGTATTTTAAAGACCATTCCGATATTAGTATCGTTTCTAACATTGGAAACTTTTCTATGATTCAAGATGCGCTTAAAACGAAAAAAATTGACGTCTTAATACTTGACCTTGAGCTTAATGGACTTTCAAGTATTTTTGATGTAAAAGCAATTTTAAAAAATAATCCGAATACAAAAGTGATTATTTTTTCTGGACTTTCAGAACAAATTTATGCTCCAAATGCAATAAAATCTGGTATTTCGGCTTATGTTCACAAGTCAGAAAAATTAGAAACTCTTGGGACAATAATACAAAAAGTGAGTCACGGCGATATTGTTTTGAGTGATTCTGTAAAGAAAAACTTAGCGTTAATTGGTCGTCAAAATAAAAGTGAACGCCTTTATCGTAAACTTTCCAATAGAGAAATTGAGGTTTTGCGCTATTTAAGTGATGGAAAAAAGAACAATGAAATCTCTAAAATTCTTCATCTGAACGAAAAAACAATCAGTACTTACAAATTAAGATTATTGACAAAACTGAATGTTACCAATTTAGTAGATTTAGTAAATAAGGCTAAGAAATTAGAAATCGTTTAGTTGTAACGTGACATTACACGTCCTAATTTGTTCGAAAAAGAATTGATTAATTTGTAGTAATCCATAGCTAATGACAAGGAATCTGTGTTGTCAGCGTCGGGTTCTGGCAAAATTGAGCCTTTTAATTCCTCAATGATTTTATCTACTAAATACCACCTCATCGTTAGAATTGTTTCGGAAACATATTGACTTATCGTTTCGTTTTTTTGCTTGACAAAGATATTTTGTCCACTCCAATCGTGCAACGCTAATTTTTCATCTTCCATTAAAATATCGGTAACTTCCTGTGCAAATTCTTGTGGCAATTGCATCAAATAATGCTCAATATTGAAGCTTTCGTTTTGATTAAAATAATCGACCAAATTTGTATAAATCCCTTTAAACAATTCATTTGCAAGTTCAACCTCATCTTCTTGCAAACTTAAATAGACTCTTTGATAAACGAAATATTCTTTTTTCTCGATGCTGTTTTCTAATTCCCCATCGGCATTCGTTTTCAAAAGTACATCTTCAAATTCTTCTTTTATATTTCCGTATAAAAGTAAAATTTCAATGATTTTTCGTTCCAATCGATACAAAATATCAACTTTTTCAACTGCAATTGAAGTATCACTTTTTACAATTTCAAAAGCTTTTTGCTCTTGTTTGATTTTTTTACCAGTTTCTGTTATGTCTTTCTGAACCAATTGCGCCAAAGTACTCAACAACACTTGCTCGGAAATATCCATAATTCGAGAACATTCTTGGATGTATATTTCGCGTTGAATTCGGTCTGGGATTTTGGAAATACTAGAAACCATATCCCTAATTAATTCTGCTTTTTTGATTGGATCATTCTTTGCATCTTTCATCAAAAGAGACGCTTTAAACTGAATAAAATCTTTAGAATTTTCTTCTAAATACAAAACCAAATCTTCATAAGGCGTTTTTCGTGCAAAACTATCTGGATCTTCGCCATCAGGAAAAGCACAAACGCGAACGTTCATTCCTTCTTCCAAAATCAAATCGATTCCTCGAATAGAAGCCCGCAATCCTGCAGCATCACCATCAAAAAGTACGGTAACATTTTTTGTTAACCTATTAATTAAACGGATTTGGTCTGGTGTCAATGCCGTTCCCGAAGAGGAAACCACGTTTTCAATTCCTGATTGATTGAACTGAATTACATCAGTATAACCTTCAACTAAAAAACAGTTATTTTGTTTTGCAATGGCCTGTTTCGCTTGAAAAATTCCATATAAAACTTTACTTTTATGGTAAATATCACTCTCAGGTGAATTCAGATATTTTGCTGCTTTTTTGTCATTGGTTAGAATTCTTCCGCCAAAACCCAAAATTCTACCCGACATACTCTGAATTGGGAACATCACACGCCCTTTGAATCTATCAAATGGACGGTCGTCTCGTGGAATTGTCAAACCTGTACTTTCCAAAAATTCCAATTTATATCCTTTACCTAAAGCTTCTTTGGTAAAGGCATCCCAAGTTTCTGGAGAATAACCCAACGCAAATTTCTTGATAGTTTCATTGGTAAAACCACGTTCTTTAAAATAAGAATATCCAATGGCTTTTCCTTCTTCTGAATTTAAAAGCACATCTTGAAAATAATTTTTTGCAAATTCAGAAACCAAATACATACTTTCGCGAACGTCAGTATTTGCTTTCTCTTCATCTGTTTGAACGGTTTCTTCAATTTCGATATTGTACTTTTTAGCCAAATATCGAATCGCTTCTGGATAGGTAAAATGTTCGTGTTCCATCAAAAAAGCAACTGAATTTCCGCCTTTTCCAGAACTAAAATCTTTCCAAATTTGCTTCACAGGAGAAACCATAAAAGATGGGGAACGCTCGTCAGAGAAAGGACTCAAGCCTTTGAAATTACTTCCCGCACGCTTCAATTGTACAAAATCGCCAATAACCTCCTCTACTCGAGCAGTTTCGAAAACGGTATCAATGGTTACTTTTGAAATCAATTTATTTTAGGGGTTCAAAGGTTAAGGTTCAAAGTTACAAAGTTTTTTAGTAATCTAATATATTACTTTTTTCTATCAATGACATAATTTACCATCATAATCAAAGAATCTTTATACTCTGATTTTGGATAATTTTCTAAAAGTTGCAAAGCTTCTTGTTGAAATTGAATCATTTTTTGTTCGGCATACGAAAGTCCGTTGTTGTCCTTCACAAAAGCAATTACTTCCTTGACACGCTTTTTATCTTTGTTATGATTTTTTATGGAATTGATAAGCCAACTTTTCTCTTTTGAAGTACAAATATTGAGAACGTGAATTAATGGCAACGTCATTTTTTGTTCTTTAATATCAATTCCTGTTGGTTTTCCAATTGCTTCTTCGGAATAATCAAATAAATCATCTTTGATTTGAAATGCCATTCCAATAAGCTCTCCAAATTTCCTCATATTCTCGACTTGCACGGCATCATCAAGTACAGATTTTGCACCAAGCGCACAACAAGCGGCAATTAAAGTAGCCGTTTTCTTTTGGATAATTTCGTAATAAATAGCCTCGGTAATGTCTAATCTTCGGGCTTTTTCAATTTGAAGTAATTCGCCTTCACTCATTTCTCGAACAGCAACTGAAATGATTTTCAATAAGTCAAAATCCCCATTATCAATGGAAAGTAATAATCCTTTTGAAAGTAAATAATCGCCAACCAAAACGGCAATTTTATTTTTCCAAAGGGCATTTATAGAGAAAAAACCTCGCCTTTGATTGCTGTCATCCACCACATCGTCGTGAACTAAAGTCGCCGTATGAATTAATTCAATTACAGAAGCACCACGAAAAGTCCGTTCGTTTACACTGCCTTTAGAAAGCATTTTTGCAGTAAGAAAAACAAACATTGGACGCATTTGTTTTCCCTTTCTATTGACAATATAATAGGTAATTCTGTTGAGCAACGCCACTTTAGAAAGCATCGCTTCCCGAAACTTTATTTCGAAAAGTTCCATCTCCTGAAGAATTGGCTGTTTTATTTGAGATATTACGTTCATTGCGATTCCAAAGATACGGCTTTGAGTTTATTATCGCAATGCTATCCCTTTTAGTTTTCTTAAAATCAAAATAAATAAGCCGTAGATTTTCCTTAAATTTTAGTACTAAACTACTTTAAAATTGAAGAAATATTTTTAATTGACAGACTAGAAATCATTTAAAAATCTGCGAATCTGCGGTTAAAAAAATAAAAGCTTATAAAACGCACTTAAAGTGCATAGTAAAAACTATTTCAGACACGAAAAAAGGGTGGAAATTTACTTCCACCCTTACTCTATTATAAGATATCTTTTTAAATGTAATAATAATTACGCATTTGCCGTAACCGCCTCTCTATCTATTTTTCCAACCAAGCCAACCAATACTTTTCCCGGACCAACTTCTGTAAATAAAGTAGCACCGTCTGTTATCATTTGTTGTACCGATTGCGTCCATTTTACAGGGGCAGTCAACTGAATAATCAAATTTTTCTTAATCTCTGATGGATCAGAAACCGCACTTGCCGTTACATTTTGATACACCTGACAAATTGGATTTGAAAAAGTGGTTGACTCAATTGCAGCAGCCAATTCGGCTCTCGCTGGCTCCATCATTGGCGAGTGAAACCCTCCTCCAACAGGCAGTAATAATGCTCTTTTTGCACCTGCAACTTTCATTGCCTCACACGCTTTTTCAACTGCCGAAAATTCTCCCGAAATCACCAATTGTCCTGGGCAATTATAATTCGCTGCAACGACAATTCCGTCTATTGATGCGCAAACTTCCTCCACTATTTTATCTTCCAATCCTAAAACCGCTGCCATTGTTGAAGGCTTAATTTCACAAGCTTTTTGCATCGCCAAAGCTCTTTTTGAAACCAATCGTAATCCATCTTCAAACGATAAAGTTCCATTGGCAACCAATGCCGAAAATTCACCTAATGAATGTCCAGCCACCATTTCTGGCTTGAAATCTTCCAATGTTTTTGCTAATATCACCGAATGTAAAAACACTGCTGGTTGCGTTACTTTGGTCTCTTTTAATTCTTCCGCCGTTCCTTCAAACATTATATCGGTGATTCGAAAACCCAAAATTTCGTTCGCTTTTTCGAATAATTCTTTGGCTAATTCTGAATTTTCATATAATTCTTTGCCCATCCCCGTGAATTGTGCGCCCTGACCTGGAAATATATATGCTTTCATATTTTTTATGTTTAATTACCTTAAATTGGAATGCAAAAATAGTATTTTTTTGGAGCAAATCAATCCCTTTTCATAATAACAATTTGTCCCGCTGTCCGTTATAGTCTTGCTCCGTGCCTCCGCAAGAGCTGCCACTTCCACCTGCCTGCCGGCAGGCAGGTCGGGGCTACCAAGTACGTTTATATTTTCTAACAACGTTTCTCTAATCCCGTTAATGATGAACGTTTACCATATTTGCAGCAGCAATTGCACGCGCAACAATATCCTCAATTGGAGTTTCCAAACTATCATAAGTCAAGGAAACACCCATTCTTCGATACGGTCTTGAAGTTGGTTTTCCAAATATTCTGAAATCTGTTTTTGGCAAAGCAGCAATTTTTTCAATTCCAGAATACGTTGGATTTTCACTATTTTCCTTTGCAGAAATCACGGCACTTGCACCTGCTTTTTCCAATTTTATTTCAAAAATCGGCAAACTTAAAATTGCCCGTAAATGCAATTCAAATTCATTGAAATTTTGTGTTCCCGCTAATGTAATCATTCCCGTATCGTGTGGTCTTGGCGACAATTCAGAAAAATAAACACCATCGTCAGCAAGGAAAAACTCAACACCAAAAAGACCCGCACCGCCCAAAGCTTCCGTAACTTTTTCTGCCATATCTTGCGCTTCAAACAAATCCTTATCAGAAATTCTTGCTGGCTGCCAACTTTCTTGATAATCGCCACGCTCTTGGCGATGTCCAATTGGAGCACAAAAAAGTGTTGGATTATTATTTTGAACTACCGTCAATAAAGTGATTTCTGAATTGAATTTCACAAAGGCTTCAACGATTACTTCCACCACATCACCACGGGAACCTTCAACGGCATAATTCCAAGCTTTTTCTATGTCGGATGCTGTTTTTATTGTTGACTGCCCTTTTCCAGAAGAAGACATTAATGGTTTTATCACGCAAGGCATTCCAACTTCCAAAACAGCTTGTTCCAATTCATCAGCTGATGTTGCATACCGATAATTTGCAGTTTTTAATCCCAATTCTTTGGCAGCCAAATCACGAATCGCTTTTCTATTCATAGTGAAATTAGCGGCTTTCGCAGAAGGAACAACTGTAATTCCTTGTTTTTCGTAATCATAAAAACGTTCGGTTCTTATGGCTTCAATTTCAGGAACTATAAAATCGGGGTTGTGTTTTGCAACTATTCTATCTAATTCGGTGCCATCGAGCATATTAATAACTTCAAAACCGTGAGCGACTTGCATTGCAGGTGCATTTTCATAATTGTCAACTGCAATTACGATTTGCCCAATACGTTGTGCGGCAATTGCAAATTCTTTTCCTAATTCTCCAGAACCTAAAAGTAGTATTTTCATAAATAAAAAAAAGTTTAAAATTTAAAGTTTAAGGTTGTGAAACTTAAGCCTTAAACTTTAAACTAATATAATTGTAGTAATTTATATTGTATTACGAATTGTATTCTATTTAACGTAACTAATAATTGACAAATGAAAATCTAAGAATATTGCTTTTCGTAATACTTTGCATATTCTCCAGAAGTAACATTTTTTAACCAAGTTTCATTATTCAAATACCAATTTACCGTGCGCTCCAAACCTTGTTCAAAAGTCACAGAAGGTTTCCAACCTAACTCTTTATTTATTTTTGATGCATCAATTGCATAGCGTAAATCGTGACCTGGTCTGTCTTTAACATACGAAATTAATTGTTCTGATGTACCTGAACTTCGTCCCAATTTATCATCCATAATTCCACAAAGCAACTTAACCAAAGCTATATTTTGCCACTCATTAAACCCGCCAATATTATAGGTTTCGTGATTTCTACCTTTATGAAATACCAAATCAATAGCAACTGCGTGATCTTCTACAAACAACCAATCGCGTGTATATTTCCCATCACCATAAACAGGTAAAGGTTTGTTATTGATAATATTATTAATAAAAAGTGGAATTAATTTTTCAGGAAAATGATTAGGCCCATAATTATTAGAGCAATTTGTAATTACATACGGCAAACCATACGTTTCGCCATACGCTCTAACAAAATGGTCTGAACTTGCTTTAGAAGCCGAATAAGGAGAATTTGGGTCGTAAGCTGTAGTTTCGGTAAATAATCCTTCCGCACCAAGACTTCCATAAACCTCATCGGTACTAATATGATAAAATCGCTTTCCTGCTTCGGTACCTTTCCATTGTGTTTTTGCAGCATTCAATAAATTCATCGTCCCAATAACATTTGTTTTAACAAAAGACAAAGGGTCTTCTATAGAACGATCCACGTGCGATTCTGCCGCAAGATGCAAAACACCTTCAAATTGATGTTGGCTGAACAAAGCATCAATAAACTGTGCATCAACAATATCCCCTTTTACGAAAGTATAATTTGGTTTATTTTCAATATCTGCAATGTTTTCAAGATTTCCTGCATAGGTCAAAACATCCAAATTATAAATATGATATTCTGGATAATTCTTAACAAATCTTCTCACAACGTGTGAACCGATGAAACCCGCACCACCAGTAATTAATATTTTTTTCATTACACTATATATTATTATTTTTTTATTATAAATTGAACCAAAAACTCACTAAAAGGCTATCGATTAATTGACATATTAAAATCTTTTAAGATGACCTTCGAAGCATAAAAATCAAACACACATTTACGGATAACAAATCATTTAATAATCTGCGAATCTGCGGTCAAAAAATTAAAAATTCTAAATGAAATGCACGGAAAGTGCATAAATATAAAATCTATTTCTCAGAAATTAACATTAACCACATATTTACTGATCAGAAATAATTCAAAAATCTTTGAATCAGTGGCAAAAAACCTTAAGCAAAGCGCACTGAAAGCATAAATTTAATACTCTTTTTTAACAGAAATAAATTTACAATTTTCCATCACTAATATCACCTAAAACACCCTTGACATCAAAAATAATACTCTTCTCATTTTTAAGTTTTTGGAAATCAATATCCATAAATTCTTTATGAGAAACACCTAAAACAATGGCGTCAAAAGTAGCATTTGGTACTATTTTAGTAGTTTCCAATTTATATTCGTGAGTAACTTCTGCTGGATTAGCCCAAGGATCGTGAATGGTTACTTGAATTCCGTAGTCCTTTAAAGCCTTTATAACATCAATAATTTTTGTATTTCGAACGTCTGGGCAATTTTCTTTAAATGTGATTCCCAACATTAATAAAGAAGAACCGTGAATTGCAATTCCTTTTTTAATCATTAGTTTAACAACTTGCGAAGCTACATATTCACCCATACTATCGTTTAATCTTCTTCCTGCTAAAATAATTTCAGGATGATACCCCATTTCTTGTGCTTTTTGCGCCAAATAATAAGGATCAACTCCGATACAATGACCACCAACTAATCCTGGTTTAAAGGGTAAAAAATTCCATTTTGTACCAGCTGCTTCTAAAACGGCGTGTGTATCAATTTCCAAAATATTGAAAATTTTAGCCAATTCATTTACAAAAGCAATATTAATATCTCGTTGCGAATTTTCAATTACTTTGGCAGCTTCGGCAACTTTTATGGATGGTGCCAAATGAGTACCAGCAATAATAACGGATTTATAAAGTTCGTTTACTTTCTGTCCAATTTCAGGAGTGGAACCAGCAGTAACTTTTAATATTTTCTCTACAGTATGTTCCTTATCCCCAGGATTAATTCGTTCTGGAGAATATCCTGCAAAAAAATCAATATTAAATTTCAAACCGCTAATTCGTTCCAAAACAGGCACACATTCTTCTTCAGTAACACCCGGATAAACAGTAGATTCATAAATTACTATATCTCCTTTTTTTAAGACTTTCCCAACAGTTTCACTAGATTTATACAACGGCGTTAAATCTGGTCGATTATTTTTATCAACAGGAGTTGGAACGGTAACAATATAATAATTGCAGTTTTCAATGTCTTGCAAATTATTGCTACAAAATAATCCGTTTGCGTCTGAAGGAGCTTCTACCAAGACATTTTTCAAAACATCTTCAGAAATTTCAAGCGTAGCATCGTTTCCGGAACGTAATTCTGAAATACGTTTTTGATTAATATCAAAACCTACTACAGGATATTTAGTGGCAAAAAGTCTTGCCAAAGGCAAACCTACATATCCTAAGCCAATTACTGCAATTTTAGCGTCTTTTGGCACTATTTGATTTTCATTTATAAGCATAATATTATGTGTAAATTTGGGTTATTTGGAATAAATTTCGGTATAAATAAAAACTAACTGCCGATACATTTGTAAACAAACCCTATCTCTGTAAGCAATTTACCATCCAAAACATTTCTACCATCAAAAACAAAAGCAGGTTTTTGCATAGCATCGTATATTTTTTGCCAGTCATAATTCTTGAATTCATCCCATTCTGTTAAAACCGCAATTGCGTGCGCCTTATCACAAGTTTCATACGGATTTTCAAAAACAGTAATTCCTTTTCTATTTAAATCAGGAGATCGTGTTTCTAAATAATCTAAATCGGCAAGTACTTTTTTCTCAGAAACTTTCGGATCATAAACAGCTATTTTAGCTTGCTCATTTAACAAATGATCTGCAACATATATAGCTGCCGATTCTCTTGTATCATTCGTGTCTTTTTTGAAAGCCCAACCTAAAAACGCTATTTTTTTTCCTGAAATAGTATTGTATAAAGTAGTTACAATGTTTTTTGAAAATCTATTTTTTTGATGATCATTCATTATAATGACTTGTTCCCAATAGTCAGCAACTTCGTTTAAACCAAAAGATTGGCAAATATAAACCAAGTTTAGAATGTCTTTTTGAAAGCACGAGCCTCCAAATCCAACGGATGCTTTTAGGAATTTTGAACCAATTCTGCTGTCCATTCCAATTGCACGAGCAACCTCATTTACATCAGCTCCAGTTTTTTCACAAAGTTCTGAAAGTGCATTTATAGAGGAAACACGTTGCGCCAAAAACGCATTTGCTGTTAATTTAGATAATTCCGAAGACCAAACATTTGTCGTCAAAATTTGCGCTGTTGGAACCCAATTTGAATATATGTCAACCAATTTCTGAATGGCAATTTGTCCTTCGGGAGTTGTATCGCCGCCAATTAAAACTCGATCTGGGTTTAATAAATCTTGAACAGCTGTTCCTTCAGCAAGAAATTCTGGATTAGATAATATTTGAAATTGAACACCATTTCCGGTTTGTGTAAGAATACTTTTTATTGCTTCAGCAGTCCTCACAGGAAGTGTGGATTTTTCAACAACTATTTTGTCTGATTTTGAAACTTTAGCAATTTGACGGGCACAAAGCTCAATATATTTCAAATCGGCAGCCATTCCTTTTCCAGAACCGTATGTCTTTGTTGGAGTATTTACAGAAATAAATATTAGTTGCGCTTCATCAATTGCACTTTCTACATCAGTTGAAAAAAATAAATTTCTACCTCTCGCTTCCGCAACAATATCACTTAATCCAGGCTCATAAATTGGAATATTCTCAACGTTAGTATCATTCCAAGCAGCAATTCTATCTTCGTTTAAATCAACTACAATAACTTTAATATGAGGACATTTTTGAGCAATAATAGCCATTGTTGGACCACCAACATACCCTGCGCCAATACAACAAATAGTTTTTATTTCCATAATTTCTAAATTCTAATTTTGCTTAACATAAAACATCAACTCCAAAATTAAAAGTTTTATTTAATTTGGAGGTTTTTAGTTAGATTATTTTAAATTATTCCAATACCAAGTAACGGCTTCTTTTAGACCGTCTTGCATTGAAAATTTTGGATTATAGTTCAAAAGGTTTTTTGCCTTTTCAATACTTGCTAACGAATGAGGGATATCGCCAATTCTATTATTACCATAAATCACTGGAACTTCATTGATTTTTTCATCAAATTCACTCAAATATTTTTTGAGATAATGCACTAAATCATTTAATGTATTTCTATCTCCAAAAGCCGTATTGAAAACTGTATTTAATGCGTTTTTATTCTCCGTTAACATTGCCAATTCATTCATTTGAATTACATTATCAATGTAAGTAAAATCACGAGAATAATTACCGTCTCCATTAATAACTGGGCTTTCATATTGCATTAATTGCATTACAAATTTTGGAATCACAGCTGCATAAGCTCCATTTGGGTCTTGTTTACGTCCAAAAACATTAAAATACCGAAGACCAATTGTTTCCAAACCATACGTTTTACTAAATATTTCTGCATATAATTCATTTACATATTTAGTGATTGCATAAGGTGACAATGGTTTGCCAATAGTATCTTCTACTTTTGGCAATGCTTCAGAATCTCCGTAAGTAGAAGAACTTGCCGCATAAATAAAACGTTTTACTTTAGCATCTCTTGACGCAACAAGCATATTAAGAAACCCTGAAATATTAACTTCATTGGTTGTAATTGGATCATTTATCGAGCGGGGAACAGAACCCAAAGCGGCTTGGTGCAAAACATAATCCGCTCCTTGAACTGCTTTATGACAAGTTGCTAAATCCCTAATATCTCCTTCAATGAGATTGAATTTATCGTATGTTATACAAGTCTTCAAATTATCATGATGACCCGTTGCAAAATTATCCAAGCAAGTTACATAGTATCCTTTTGATAAAAAGTATTCACATAAATTAGAACCAATAAATCCAGCTCCACCAGTAATCAATATACTCTTTTGATTAGCTTCTTTTATCATTTAACTTATTCAATAGTTATATTATTTTTTGAATTTGTTTTTAATTTTTTGCATAAAAGTTAACGGTTTTTCTTCTTGGTAATAACCATCTGAGTATCCGCCGTAACCATAACCGTAGCCATAACCATATCCGTAGCCATAACCATATCCGTATTTAGCTTTATTCTCAAAACCATTTAAAATAATACAAACTGAATTAAGCTCTTTGTTTTTATATTTTTCGTTAACAACAGTTAACATACTTTTCTTTGTTCTTTTTTGTCTTACAATATAAAGAACAACATCTGAAAATTGGTTTATGGCTAAAGCATCTGAAACTAAACCAATTGGGGGTGTATCAATAATAATGTAGTCATATTTTAATTTCAATTCAGCAAATAATTCTTTCATTCTATCGCCAAGTAATAATTCTGCTGGATTAGGAGGAATTGGACCTGAACTAATAATATCTAAATAAGGAACTTGTGTTTTTTGAATAACTTCATCAACAGATTTTTGACCAATTAAATAATTAACAACACCAATTTCATTAGAAAGATTGAAGTCTTCAACCACTTTAGGTTTTCTTAAATCCATTACAACAATAACGGTCTTTTTTTCACTTAATGCGAATACGGTGGCTATATTAACGGCCGTAAAAGATTTCCCTTCTCCACTTATAGATGAAGTAATCATCAATGTTTTTGCACCATCAACATTTTGATTTTTATATAAAAACTGAAGCGATGAGCGAATGGCTCTAAATGATTCCGCAATTGCTGATTTTGAATTTTCAAATACAAGTAAATTAGAAACACTTTGACTTTGTCCAGTAACACCAATTATAGGAATAGTAGTTAATTTCTGAATATCAGCAGTATTTAAAATACTATTGTCTAACAATGTTAAGACAAATACTAATAATAATGGAATTAAAAAACCTAAAAATAAAGCAAGAATATAATTTACACTTGTTTTAGGACCAAGTAATCCACCACCAGTATCTTTTGCAGGATCAATGGATTGTATATCGGAAACATTTGCAGCTCTAACTATATCTGCCTCACTTCTTTTTTGAAGAAAAGTATTATAGACCGCATCATTTAAATCATATTTCCGTTTTATTTTTAACAATGCTTGTTGATCTTCTGGCAATTGCATTAATAACGATTCTGTTTCAACAATTCTTTTATTTACATCTGATAAATCAGAAATAATTCCAACTTTAGCAGAGACAATGTTTTCAAAAAGAACATTTTTAATTGCTTCCATCTGATTGTCAAAGTCCTTGTAAAATTTTTGTTGCTTGGTGGTATATGACATTGCTGCACGTTCTACTGAAAGAGCTATCAACTTAGAAACACCTCCCGTAATATTTGGGTCTTCAATTGCGGCAACAGCTGGAGCTGGAAGTTTGGAATAGTCTGTACTATTCTTAAGGTAAGAATTTAGTCTATTATAGTAAGCAATTTTTCTATTAATAATATCTCTTTCATTATCAAGAGACGATAATTTAGCAGCAATAGTTGCACCTCCACTTTCAATTTCAATAATATTTTTACCCCTTCTAAATTCATCTAAATCATTCTCTGAAGTCTTTAATTGTTTTTCCATTACAACTAAGGTACTATCAATAAAATGTATGGTGTTTTTTGCAAATTCATTTTTGGAATCTAACTCATTTTTTCTAAGTACAACAACAGTCGTATTTAAAAAATCTACCAATCGGGCTTTATTAGTTCCCTGTAACCCTAATTTTAGTAGTGAACCTCCTCCTTTTGCGTCAACAGGAGAAATATCAATGTTTTTATACTTTGAAACTGTTTCATCAAAATCATTGAACTTAACAAAAAACTCCTTTCCAACATAATCTGACGGAAAGTCTGTAAGTTCTAATTTCCAAGTCAAATAAGGTAAACTAACTTGTTGACCAATTTTATAATTTCCAACAAAATCAGTTTCAGGAGAATTCATTAACCTAGATGAATTGTCAGAGTAATTAAACAATTTTACTTGATTACCTTCAAATGGAATACTAATTTCATAATTAGTTTGGTTCAGAAATTTAATTTTAATAAGAACGTTTAGAATTTGTCCTTTTGAATTATCACAATTAACCATGAAAGGTACTGAACCATAAACATCCAAATAATTGTATTTTCCTTTTATTAAATATTGAGTATAATAATGTAATTTTCTGACTACTGCTTCATTATGAGATCTCGATTTTAATATTGTTTCAACGGCTTGAACTTTATCCGATGTTCCTCCCCAATTGAATACTAAGCTTGTTGTTGATGTAAAAAAAGGATTGTTTTCTTCTTTAATATTTATTTGGCTTTCCACTCCGTAAATTTTTTCTTTACGAACATTTACTTGATAAGCAATTGTAAAAGCAATTATAAAACTCAATATAAATAACTTCCAGTAACTCAGTATTTTGATAAGAAAACCTTTAAAATCAAAATT
This sequence comes from Flavobacterium sp., assembly GCA_044373975.1. GTDB lineage: Bacteria > Bacteroidota > Bacteroidia > Flavobacteriales > Flavobacteriaceae > Flavobacterium. The sequence goes on from JBILPJ010000002.1 coordinate 50,321, forward strand.
GTTTTGTGTTTCAAATGATAAGAAATCTTTAGTGTCAAGCATTTACGTTGAATTTTAAAATCTTTGGAATATAAAAAATGTTGTTACCATGGCAGAAAAAATAGACATTATTGTAGTGAAGGTTTGAAGTCCAATAGTTCCCGTTCCCCAAGTTTTCTGTTTCAGAGGTTTAACATATATAAAGTCATTCGGCTGAAGATAGTAATAAGGTGATTTCACCGCATTAATATCTGTTAAATCAATTGAGTACATTTCAGTTCCTTGAGGAAATTGTCTCATTATAACAATGTTTTTTCTATCACCAGTTATGGTTATGTCACCAGAATTAGCAATTGCTTCCAATATACTTAACTTATCGCGGAAAATAATTTTTGACCCCGAAGAACCAACT
>JBILPJ010000124.1:0-6874 GCA_044373975.1 Flavobacterium sp.
GCCGCCTCCTTCTGGACGTTCCCAAATATCCTCACGGAATTTAGTTGCGCCATCAGCAGCTTCCAATCCTGCGCAGATTTGGTCTTGTAGGTTTTGTATGTATTGGTAAAATTTATTTTTCATTTTTTTTCTATCCTGCAAGGTTTTTTTCAAACCTTGTAGGTCTATTTTATTTATGCTTTAAGATATTTATATACCTACAACGTTTTGAAAACCTTGCAGGACAACAAATACTTTACTCAAATGTATGTTTTTCTGATAAAAAATCATTTTTCTGATTGTGAGAAAAAATGAAATTTTCTATTCCGCCAAATAATTTCAAAACCTCTTCTCTTTCTATTTTTGTTTCCTTATTTGAAATAAAAGCCTGATAGGATGAATACTTATACTCCTCGAATTTTAAATCTAAATGATGCTTTGGATTTAAGTGAACATACAATATTAGTTGTTTTAAATATTCTTCATCATTCAATTTTATTCTTTTGAAATGTTTTTCAAAAAGACTTCCAGTTCTATCATTCTCCTTATTAAAAGCTTTTACATAGGAATTAAAAAAATTAGAAAATGCTTGGGTCACTATTTTTTCATCATCATTTAATCGAATAACCAAATGAAAATGATTGTCCATCAAACAAAAGGCAAATATTGAAATTTTTTCTGATAAATATTTTGAAATTTGTTTCAGAAAGAAGTTTTTATTTTCGTTATTTACAAAGATTAAACACCCATTTATTCCTCTGTTATAAATGTGATAACAACCATCTTTTTCTAAAACTTCTAATTTCATAGTTCCAATAATTAGGTTTTCTTCCTGCAAGGTTTTTTTCAAACCTTGTAGGTATTCCTGTAAAGATAATGTCTTCCTAACATACCTACAAGGTTTGAAAAAAACCTTGCAGGAGATTCGGTTAACTACCTACTTTTTTCCATACTCCTTCACCGCATCGATAAACGCCTTTGCGTGATCTACAGGAATATTTGGTAAAATACCGTGACCTAAATTGGCAATATATTTGTCTTTACCAAATTCGTCAATCATTTCGTGAACCATTTTCTTGATTACAGGAATTGGCGAAAGCAAACGACTTGGATCGAAATTTCCTTGCAAAGTGATGTTTCCACCTGATAAATATCTTGCGTTTCTTGGCGAACACGTCCAATCAACACCTAATGCCGAAGCCCTACTTTTCCCCATTTCTCCCAAGGCAAACCAACATCCTTTTCCGAAAACAATAACATGTGTTTCATCCGCCAATGCTTCTACAATTTGATTGATGTATTTCCAAGAGAATTCTTGATAATCAACTGGCGAAAGCATTCCACCCCAAGAGTCGAAAATCTGAACGGCATCAACGCCAGCTTTTACTTTTTCTTTCAAATATAAAATAGTCGTATCGGTAATTTTTTGCAATAATACGTGTGCTGCAACTGGATTTGAAAAACAAAATCCTTTGGCAGTATCAAAACTTTTTGATCCTTTTCCTTCCACAGCATAACAGAAAATTGTCCAAGGCGAACCTGCGAAACCAATTAGCGGCACCTCATCATTCAACATTTCTTTAGTCAATTTTATAGCATCCATAACATAACCCAAAGTTTCTTGGATATTAGGAACAATTACTTTTTCGACATCCTGAATGGTACGAATTGGATTGGGTAAAAACGGACCGAAATTCTCTTTCATCAAAACTTCAATTCCCATAGCTTGTGGAACAACCAAAATATCCGAAAACAAAATAGCCACATCAGGACCGATTCTACGAATAGGTTGAACCGTAATTTCTGCGGCTAATTCTGGTGTTTGACAACGCGTAAAAAAATCATATTTATCACGCAAAGCGATGAATTCTGGCAAATATCTTCCAGCTTGACGCATCATCCAAACTGGTGGGCGCTTTACTGTTTCTCCTCTTAATGCTTTTAAAAATAGGTCGTTCTTAAGCCCCCTAACCCCCGAAGGGGGAATTTGAATATCTATATTGTTCATTATATTAATTTATTAAAACTTTTAAACTTTCTAAATTTTAGTATTCTTTTTAACTTTTTAACTTCCCGAATTCCCCCTTTGGGGATTAGGGAGCCTATTTATACTCTTCGATACATTCTTCAATCACGTCTTCAATTGACGGTTGGGCTGCAATAATTATATTCTTAACTGTTTTTGGTAATGCATCCGCAGTTGTTTCCCCGATGCAAAAGCAAAGTTCTTTTTTTATGGTATTTTCTTTCAAATAACTTTCAACTCCAGACGGGCTAAAAAACAAAATTGCTTCAACGGCAGCTTTTATTTTTTGTGGTGTCAATGAAGTTTCATAAACCTGAATCTCATTGAACTTAATTTTAGCTTCTTTTAGTGCTTTTGGTAAAGTCTCTTTTCGCAAATTTCCACTAAAAAAAGTATAGCTTTCATTGACATAAATCAAAGTGATGATTTCAGCTAAATCCGATGCATAACCTGTATAAGCAATTACATTAAACCCACTTTCAGACAATAAAATCTTGGTTTTTAATCCAACGCAAAATACGTTTTTAGTTTTTAACGCATCACAATCGGGTTGAAGCAATAAACTTTGCGCTGCATTTTGACTTGTAATAATCAAATTATCATTGATTTCTTTAAGTTCAAATTTTTGATTTTTGATTTGAATAAAATCGTATTCAATAACATTAAAATTTGCTGATTCTAATGCCTTTTTCTGATTATCAGAAAGTATTTTTGTTGATAAAATTTGGATTGTGCTCATTATTTTTTCAATGCTTCTTTAATATTTTTCATTAGTTCTGCTCCGCCATTGTTCAAAATTTCTTTAGCTAATTCAAAACCTAATTTTTTCCATTGTTCAATTGGCACCACTTTTTCGACTTCAAATTTTTGTTTTCCGTCTAATGAAAAAAGTGCGCCTTTAAATTCGATGGTGTCTTCGGTGAATTTTGCAATTGCTCCAATTGGCGCTGTACAACCGCCTTCCAAAGTTTTTAAAAATTGTCTTTCTATATAGGTACAAATATCGGTTTCAAGATCATTAAGTTCTGAAACTGCCTCTTTGCAAAATTCATCATTTGCCATTGCCACAATTACCATGGCACCTTGTGCTGGTGCGGGAATCATCCAATCTAAATTGATAAAGGCGGTTGGTTTTAAGTTGATGCGCTCCAGTCCAGCTGCTGCAAATACGGCTCCGTTCCAATCACTTTCATTCAATTTTTGCATTCTCAGATTCAAATTTCCTCGTAAATCAACTACTTTGTGCGTCGGATATTTATGCAGCCATTGCGCTTGACGTCGCAAACTTCCTGTTGCAATAATTCCATTTTCAGATAAGAAATCGAGATTGTTTTTATAAACTAAAATGTCCTTTTCGTTGGCACGCTCTAAAACGGCAGCTTGAACAATTCCAATAGGCAAAGCTGTTGGCACATCTTTCATAGAATGTACTGCAATATCCACTTGACCATTAATCATAGCAGCATCAAGGGTTTTTGTGAAAATTCCCGTGATTCCTAATTCATATAATGGTTTGTTGAGTATAATATCGCCTGTGGATTTTACAGCGATAATTTCGGTTTTATATCCTAAATCGTTTAATTTTTTTTCTACTGTGTGCGCTTGCCAAAGTGCTAATTCACTATCACGAGTTCCAATACGTATCACTTTTTGAGCCATTCACTATGTTTTTTGAATCCTTAATAATTTAAGAATCTTTACTGATTTTTTAAACTATTATGATAATGTAATTTTGTATTTTTCTTCAATTATTGAAATTGTTTTCACTGGTAATTGTTGTCCAATTTGAAAAACTTTTTCAATGAAATCAATGCTTTCATCCACCGATGTGTTTTCATCTTTCAAGTGACTTGCGAAATGATTCGTAATTTTTTGAATAATTCTGCTGCTAATTAATTCAGCTTGTTCTTCATCAAAATTAGATAGTTTTTTTCGCTGAAAATTCAATTCATTGGCAGCAATATCATTTAATTTTGCTTTTAAAGCGTGGATTGTTGGTGCGTGTTTACGGCCATTCATCCAAATATTAAATTCCATTTTGATGTCTTCAATAATTGCTTCGGCAGCAGGAATATGTTGTTTTCTTCGTTCCAAAGTATCATCGGTCATTTGTGATAAATGATCCATATGAATTAAAGTCACACCTTCCAAATCCTTTACATTTTCGTGTACGTTTTTTGGAATTGATAAGTCCAAAATCAAAATTGGTTTTTTCAAATTCAAAATTGCTTTATCAATGGTCGGATTTTGAGCGCCAGTCGCCACTACAACAACATCTGCTTTTTGAAGTTCGAGATGTAATTCTGCATAATCTTTAACAATCAAATTCAATTTTCCTGCTAATTTTTCAGCTTTGTCTTTGGTACGATTAATTAACGTAATTTGCTCGTTTTTGGTATGTTTTACTAAATTCTCACAGGTATTTCTCCCGATTTTTCCCGTTCCAAATAGCAGAATATTTTTGTTACCAATATTCTCAACATTTTTAATAATATATTGTACAGATGCAAAAGAAACTGATGTTGCACCAGAACTGATTTCGGTATCAGTCTTAATTTTTTTACTGGCTTGAATCACCGCATTTATTAATCGGTCTAAATAGGTATTGATTAATCCTAGTTTTCTTGATTCGGCAAAACTCAATTTAATTTGACTTATAATCTCAAAATCCCCAAGAATTTGACTGTCTAAACCTGTTCCTACCTGAAAAATATGATTAATAGCCTCTTGTCCTTTATAAATAAAACCGAATTCTTGAAAACCTTCAACCGTTCCTTGGCTGTTTTCGCAAATTAATTTTATCAATTGAAATGGGTGCTCTGCAAATCCATAAATTTCAGTTCTGTTACAAGTTGAAGTCACAATTAAACTCTCGATTCCTTCTGACTTAGCTTGTTCAAGCAAATTCGTTTTAGCCGCAGCATCCAAACTGAATTTTCCCCTCATCTCGGCATCTGCTTTTTTGTAGCTTAATCCGACAGAATAAAAATAGAGCTGTTTCGATTGATTATTTTTCATATATTCACTTTCTATAAAGTTTGACAAAATTATAGTTATAGTTTTTATAAAAACAACGCTTAAAGGACTATTTGTGTCGCTATGAGATTTTTTGATTCTAAATCGTTACTTTTGCATAAAAAAAACTATTTTTGTAATGGAAATAGATGTTTAGGGATATTAATTTAGAGTCGTTCTAAATAAAACAACATGATAATTATCACTTTTTTTAATAAAAAAATACCGCTATGGGTTCTCAAGAAGTTATAAAAATTGAAGATGATTTTATTCTAATTCGCTTTCAAAACGATGGAAATGAAACATTTCAAGTTGAAAAACAAATAAGTCAAGGACTTATTCAATTTCATTTTGGCATCAAAGGGAAAGCGAAATTTGTTTTTAATCAAGGGAATTATACCTTAGATTTGAAAGAAGAAAAATCGTTGTTGCTTTATAACCCACAGAAGGAATTACCTTTAAATTTAATATTAGAACCTCAAACTTGGGTGATTTCTGTAATAATTTCTATCAAAAAATTCCACGCTTTATTTTCTACAGAAGCCAGTTATATTCCTTTTTTGAGTGGTGAAAATCAAGATAAAAAATATTATAACGAAAGTGATATTAGTCCTTCGATGGCAATTGTATTAAGCCAATTGTTTCATTATAATTTACATCCAAACATTAAAAACCTATATTATAAAGGAAAAGGATATGAATTGTTGAGTTTGTATTTCAATCGCTCCGAAGATCCAGATGCCGAACAATGTCCGTTTTTGATTGACGAAGAAAATGTAATGAAAATTAAAAAAGCTAAGGAAATTGTAATTGCAAATATGGCAGAACCCCCGGGTTTACAAGAATTAGCGGATCAAGTAGGATTGAATTTAAAGAAATTGAAAATGGGTTTCAAACAAATTTATGGTGATACTGTTTATGGATTTTTGTTTGATTACAAAATGGATTGCGCCCGAAAATTACTCGACAGCGGTTCCTATAATGTAAACGAAGTAGGTTTGAAAATTGGCTACAGCACAGGAAGTCATTTTATTGCCGCTTTCAAAAAGAAATTTGCTACAACGCCAAAAAAATATTTAATGTCGATTAATACAAATGTGTAAATTTCTATAAATGAATCAACGGATAATTGGTTTTGATTTGGCGAGAGCTTATGCCATTTTTGGTATGTTCATTGTAAACTTTAACTATTGTTTTGGCTCGGTTTTACAAACCAATGAGCCTGTTGGGCGATTTTTAAATTTTTTTACCGGAAATTCAACTTCTATTTTTATCATTTTAGCGGGAATGGGCGTTTCTTTATTGGTAAATAAAACAGAAGATTCTGCTAAAGAAAAAACAAAATTACGTTCCATTATTTTTAAACGCTCTTGGTTTTTATTAGCAATTGGACTACTCCTTTTTACATGGTGGCCAGGAGATATTTTACATTTTTATGGAGGATATATGCATTTAGCTGCTTTTATTTTGTTTATACCCAAACGCTATTATTTATGGGTTGCTTCGTTTGTAATTATAGTTTATCATGTTTTGTTATGGCTAATTCCTGTTGAAACTTCATGGAATTTTAACACTTTTGAATATGCAGATTTTTGGACTCCAATCGGATTCTTGCGAAATACTTTTTACAATGGTTGGAATTCTTTTTTACCCTGGTTTTCTTTTTTTGCTTTAGGAATGTGGCTCGGAAAATTAAATTGGAATTCGACTATAGTTCGAAAAAAAGTGTTTTTCATAGGCTTTTTACTTTTTACAATTGTTCAACTGATTCGATTTTGGGCAAAAAATCCTTTTATTGATGATTTTACACATCGGTATATTTTAAGCGAATATTTTCCTCCTTATTTTCCTTTT
>JBILPJ010000023.1:0-18466 GCA_044373975.1 Flavobacterium sp.
AAAGCAGTCCAAATACTTTCTTGTCCATTGTCCAATCTTGTCCAAATCGGGCGAATTATTCCATTATGGGCGGTAATATTCGTATAATCTCCCATAAAAACAGAAGATACAGGTATAAATGGCGAAGTACTTATTTTTTGATTCGTAAAAGTGGCTCCTCCGTCTGTGGAATAGGCTAAAAACACATCGGTATTGTTATCGGAATAATTTCTACGGTCGTAAAAAACAATATAAATATACCCGTTGGTTTGATCAATTGTCATCCAAGAAAAAAACTGCTGTTTTCCCGGAGCATCATCATTTACTCGCAATGGAGACGACCATGTAGAACCGCCATCAATTGACTTTGAAAGAAAAATATCGGTGTCATTAGCACCATTTCTTTGGTCAGACCAATTGACATAAATCGTTCCGTTATTTGCTCCGCCGCTGATATCGCAAGCCGTAATTGGCAACCCATTTGGCGCATCAACTCCTGGAATCATAAAGTCCCAACGATGTGTTGATGAAATTGTAGTTTCATTTGCCGGCCAAGTTGCACCAAAATCCAACGATTTTTTGAAAACAATTCCAGCAGGTCCAGACCACGAAACGTAAAGTTGCCCCGTTGGCCCAACCGTTGGCACAGCTCCCTCAGTCGTGTTACTATCGTCAAGGCAACCTCCATTTGTAGAATTTATTTTGATTGCCGATGTCCAAGTTGCGCCAAAATCGGTGGATTTTGAAAATTTAATTTCCGATTTATTTATCGGATTCGAACTTCCATAAGCATCAAATTGTGTCCAAGTCACATAAATTGTGTTGTTGCTTTTGTCAAAAACCGCCCATTGTTTGTCCTGCTCTTTCGTTCCATTCAAACCCATAAAAGTTCCCGCACTCCACGAAACACCAGAATTTGTAGATTTTTGACACACAATTCGGTCTATCCAATCGCCGCCAGTGGTAGGATTTGAAAGATGAAAAAAGTAAAAATTATTTGAATTATCTACAATAATTGCAGGATCACCCCAAACGCCATAAGTTGAATTTAGAGCATTTCTTGTCCATGTTAAACCCCCGTCGTTACTAACATAAACGTTATTAATATTACTTCCCGCCACCAGCTGATTCGTGTTATTGGGATTCATAACAATCGAAGGTTCTGTAGGAGAATTTATATTGCTTATCATAATATTTTGCTGAGCAAAAACAATATTAGCGACAATTAGCACCAAATATGTGAATAAAAATTTCATCATTTTATAATTTCAATAAAAGTAACAAACTATTTCAAATTGTCGTTCTCTTATCCTTTAAAATACATTTAAATCCTGTTTTTATTGATTTTTTGGGCGTGCCCTCGTTTAGAACGTTTTCAGGAACTACAACATTTTTCGTAAACTCGGTCGGGCATTCCGCTGCAATCTTTGTTCCACTTCGTTCCACAAAGGATTTCCGCTGCAATCCCTCACGCAAAAGAGACAAATTAGATTGTTAGACTTCTTAGATTTTTAGATTTCTTAGACTTTCATAAAATACCGTTTTGTCCTGCTGAAATAAATTCAGATTTATAAATAGAGCGATTATTTTCGCCACAGATTACTTTGTCTGTTCGACCTTTGGTCTCGGGTCACAGATTTTTTACTTTGCGAACTTTGCGTAAACCTTTGCGCACTTTGCGGTTAAAAAAATTGAAAAAGATTCTGAAATAAATTCAGATTGACAAATAGAGCGTTTTTCACCATATAAGGCATTTAAGTTCATATAAGGTTTGAGTTCATATAAGTATTCTATATTATTTTCCTTTGTTATTATCCTTCCCGTCTCGCTTTCCTTTTGATTGCTTCGTGCCTCGCAATGACAGGCTGGGGATAGGATTTTTTCGCAGATTTCCAACAACCAACAACCATCAACCATCAACTTTTTTCTAAATGCGTATTGGTTTTTAAAAAATTACAATCAAAAGATTAACTATATTTGCAGATTATTGTTTGCGCGTGAGGGATAGTAGTGGAAAGCCCACAGTAAAGTGTAGCGATAGCGGAACTTTGCGAGGACTTGTAGCGGATAGCCCGACCAACAATGGAACGAAAGTGGAATTGTGGTCACGCCCTGAAAAAAATTTAGGGTAAACCAAATAAAATTGATACCAACAAAGAATGAAACACATACGGAATTTTTGCATTATTGCACACATTGACCACGGGAAAAGTACGCTTGCGGATCGATTATTGGGGGCAACTCAAACGGTTACGGCGCGGGAAGAAAAGGCGCAATTGCTGGATAATATGGACTTGGAACGCGAACGTGGGATTACGATTAAGAGTCACGCAATTCAGATGGAATATACATATAAAGGGCAGGAATATATCCTGAATTTGATTGATACTCCGGGCCACGTGGATTTTTCTTATGAGGTTTCTCGCTCGATTGCGGCTTGTGAAGGCGCGCTTTTGATTGTGGATGCAGCGCAAAGTATTCAGGCACAAACGATTTCGAATTTGTATTTGGCTTTGGAGAATGACTTGGAAATTATTCCAGTTTTGAATAAAGTGGATTTACCAAGTGCAAGTCCTGAAGAAGTTAGCGACGATATTGTGGATTTATTGGGTTGTAAATTAGAAGAAATTATTCACGCTTCGGGAAAAACTGGTTTGGGTGTCGAAAATATTTTGGCGGCTATTATCGAAAGAATTCCTCCTCCAAAAGGAAATGTTGATGAGCCATTGCAAGCTTTGATTTTTGATTCGCATTACAATCCGTTTCGTGGAATTGAAGTTATTTTTCGTGTGAAAAATGGTCAAATCAAAAAAGGTCAGAAAATTAAATTTATGGCTACTGGAAATGAATATTTTGCGGACGAAATTGGTACTTTGAAATTGAACCAAGTTCCAAAATCGGTAATTTCTGCTGGTGATGTTGGGTATTTGATTTCGGGAATTAAAGAAGCAAAAGAAGTAAAAGTGGGCGATACGTTGACGGATGCCAAAAATCCAACGACAAATAGCATTCAAGGTTTTGAAGATGTGAAACCAATGGTTTTTGCGGGGATTTATCCTGTGGACACCGAAGATTATGAGGAGTTGAGAAACTCAATGGAAAAATTACAATTGAACGATGCTTCCTTAGTGTTTTTGCCTGAAAGTTCGGCAGCTTTAGGATTTGGTTTCCGTTGCGGATTTTTAGGAATGTTGCACATGGAAATTATCCAAGAACGTTTAGAAAGAGAGTTTAATATGACCGTGATTACTACGGTTCCCAATGTTTCTTATTTGGCTTACACCAAGAAAAATCCAGAAACGCCGCTCATTGTAAATAATCCTTCGGATTTGCCAGAACCTTCTCGTTTAGAAAGAGTTGAAGAGCCTTTTATTAAAGCGACTATCATCACAAAATCGGATTTTGTTGGGAATGTTATGAGTTTGTGTATTGAAAAACGTGGATTGATTACAAACCAAACTTACCTAACAACGGAACGAGTAGAATTGACATTTGATATGCCATTGGCTGAAATTGTATTTGATTTTTATGATCGTTTGAAAACGGTTTCTAAAGGATACGCTTCGTTTGATTATACGCCAATTGGAATGCGAACTTCTAATTTGGTTAAAGTTGATATTTTGTTGAATGCTACAATTGTGGATGCTTTATCTTCGTTGATGCATGTTGACAATGCGTATTCGATTGGTAAAAAAATGTGTGAAAAACTGAAAGAATTAATTCCACGTCAGCAATTTGATATTCCTGTTCAGGCAGCAATTGGCGTGAAAGTTATTTCTCGTGAAACGATAAAAGCCTTGCGTAAAGATGTAACTGCCAAATGTTATGGTGGTGATATTTCGCGTAAACGTAAATTATTGGAAAAACAGAAAAAAGGTAAAAAACGAATGCGATTGGTTGGAAATGTAGAGATTCCACAAGAAGCATTTATGGCGGTTTTGAAGTTGAATGATTAATTTTTTGACTTAAAAAGACAATAAACGGATAGATAAAAGACTAACCCGATAATGAAAGTTATCGGGTTTTTTTGCGTTTAAACAATTTTAAAGTTACGATTTTTTTAAAGTTGTTGATTTACACTTATGTTTCAAATTTAGGATAATTTTAAGTTAAGTACTTCCTTTTTCTGACATGAAAATGGTACCTTTATAGTATATTATTTACGATGAAATTATTATCCCCCATACTTTTTTTTCTATCCACAGTTGCGTTTTCGCAAGGAATTGTAATTGATACCACATCTTTGTCTGTCCCCGATTTGGTTCATATCGTTTTAATGCAAAATTCTTGCTCCAACGAATCCAATTTTGTTTTTTCTTCTCATCTTGGCATTGGTAATTTTACAAATACAAACCCCTCTTTCCCTTTTACGGATGGAATTGTTATTCGGAACGGAATTGCAAGATATACGGAAGGTCCCTATACTGGAATCAATGAAAGCAGCCAAATTTCCACTTCAACAGATGCAGATTTACAAGCAATCAGTGTTTCAAACGGGCAAGTTGCGGCAATTACTGATGTTGGATTTATCCAATTCGATTTCACACCTTTATCGAGCAACTTCAGTTTTGACTTTCTTTTTGCATCCAATGAATACGGAGAATATCAATGCGGTTTTAGTGATGTCTTTGCATTTTTATTGACCGATTTAACAACAAACGCTCAAACAAATTTGGCGGTAATTCCTGGTACGTCAACACCAGTTACGGTGAAAAATATTCGTGATAATGCTTATAATAGTTCGTGTCTTTCAAATAACGCCAGTCTTTTTTCAAGATATAATGTAACTGACCCCGCAACATCCGCTATTAATATGAGGGGAGAAACAGTACTTTTGACAGCATCGTCGCCAGTAATTCCAAATAGAACGTATAGAATAAAATTAGCAATTGGAGATTATTACGACAGCAATTATGATTCCGCAGTTTTTATAAAAGGAGGGAGTTTTACAACTACAACAAATTTAGGTCCCGATAAAACAATTTGTCAAGGAGAAACAATTGTATTGACAAGTGGGATATTGCCCCCGTTTTTAGTTTCATGGACTTTAGATGGCGTTGTCATTACTGGTGAAAACAACACGACTTTGACGGTAACACAACCTGGTGTTTATGGAGTTATTGGAACTCTTCCTAACTCAGGCTGCAAAATTACAGATGAAATGACCATCGTTGACTTAACCTTAAGTGCTTTAACGGATTTAACGGTTTGCAATTCGGGACAAACCAATTATTCTTTTGATTTAACGCAAAACAATCTTGCTACTTTGGGGTTAAACACCATAGATTATTCCATTGCATATTATGCTTCTTTGGCTGATGCCAATGCCAATTCGCCTCAAATTCCTACTAATCTATTAAATGCATATTTAAGCCCTGGAGCAGAAACTATTTACATAAAATTATCCAGACTTTTGGATGGCAATACAATTTGCGGGGATATAATATCCTTTGATTTGATAGTGAACCCTGTTTTTATTACTACAGCACCACCAAATCTGATTCTTTGTTCCGTTTCATCAGGAAGCACAACAACTGATTTAACACTTCAAAATCCAATTGTTTTAAATGGACAAATAGCTTCTGATTTTAATATTTCTTATTTTACAACCTCTGCAGATGCACAAAACAACACTAATGTTATAGCAAATTCAAATGCATTTCAAATTACACTTGCACAATCGCCCCTAACAATTTGGGTGCGAATGGGCGACATTTCTAATTCTACTTGCTTTAATGTAGTCAGTTTTACAATTACAGTTTTCCCTCAACCCATAGTGGATTCAATTCCAAACGCAATTGAATGTCATAGTTATACATTGCCAGTAATTATAAATGGCAATTATTTTACAGGTTCCAATGGAAGTGGCACCATGCTTCATGCTGGTGACATCATTACACTTCCAGGAATGTATTATATTTTTAATGGCCCCGATGCAAATGGTTGTACCAATGAAAGTTCTTTTACCATTATTTTAATCGATCAAATTACATTTCCACTAACAGGCTGTGGAGTTTATGTAATTCCATTGCCCCCAGCGGGAAATTTCTTTACGGCGACAGGGGGATTAGGAACAATCATTCCGCCTGGCACTATATTAACGAGTTCACAAACTATTTACTATTATGCAGAAATTAACGGGGCTGTTTGTAGAGACGAAGCATTCCCTATTACAGTAATCCCACTTCCTTTGGCAGATGATCCTGCAGATGTACTTACTTGTAATTCCTATATTTTACCTGTTTTAACAAATGGAGATTACTATTCTGGATCAAACGGAACGGGATCGCCATTAATTGCTGGGAATACAATAAGCACAAGTGCCATTATTTATGTTTATGCGGCAAACGTCCAATGCAAAAATAACAATCCTTTTAGAGTTGATATTGTTGATACTTCTATTTATCAACCGATTGTTCGTTGTGGCAGTTTTACATTACCAGCAATTCCTTTTGGAAATTATCACAGTCAACCTTCGGGAGGAGGAACAATAATTCCTTCAGGAACATCAATCACAGCATCGCAAATAGTATATTATTATGCCAATACAACCACAACTCCAAATTGCACGGATTTATTAAATTATGACATAACTATTAAACCATTGCCGTTAGTTGACACACCAGAAGACCGATTGGAATGTAATAAATATGTTTTACCAGTTTTAAATAATGGCTCTTATTATACAGCGGTGAACGGTGGGGGAACTCTATTAAGTGCGGGAACAATTATTTCTGTAACAAAAACTATTTACATTTATGCATTAGGAATTAATGGCTGTTCAAATCAATATACTTGGCATGTTGTAATAAAACCGTTGCCTTTAATAGATAGTTTTACAGATATTTTTACCTGTACGGATTTTATTTTACCAACATTAACAAATGGGAAATATTATACGGCAACGAATGGTCCAAATGGCACTGGAAATTTACTCGCTGCAGGAACTGCAATTTCATCAAGTCAAAGGATTTATATTTATAATGAACGTAGTGACTTTATTGGTTGTACAAACGAAACGTATTTCAATATTCAATTTAGCGGCATTGATGTGGGTACTTTTGCAGATGTTTCTGCTTGTGATAGCTATCGACTTCCACCCTTAACCTTAGTAGGCGATTATTATTCTCTTCCAAATGGTGCGGGACCAATTATTCCTGTTGGAACAGTATTAACTACCTCTCAAAAAATATATGTTTATAAAATTGTTGGAACTCGATTAACCTGTTCAGATCAAGATGATTTTTTGGTTACAATTTCGTCAACGCCAGTTTTGATAAATCGCCCAGACGTAGTTATATGTGGTAGTTATTTATTGCCAACGCTCACTTTAGGGAACTATTTTTCACAAGCTTTAGGAGCAGGAACAGCTTATTCCGCAGGACAAAATATTACCTCTTCGCAACAAATGTATATTTATGCTACTGCTGCCACAAATGCAACTTGCTTCGATCAAGACGATTTTAACATTACTGTATATCCATTAAAAAATTTAAATATAAATGACGGCGTAATTTGTATTGATAATGTCACAGGGGCAGTATTACAATCCTATGCAATGAACACTGGATTAAATCCCACAATTTTTACTGTTGAATGGTATTTCAATGGGATATTGGTAGGGACTGGTCAACGATATACCGCAGTTCAAGAAGGAACTTATACCGTAGTTGTTATAAAAAACACACCAGATGTAGGAAGTGATTGTGGTTATAACTCGGCAACTATTGTTGTAGAAAAATCGAGTACAGCAATAGCATCTGTAACTGTTTCAGCTGCATTCGTTGATGTTATTGATGTTATTGTAAATGTAACTGGTGGATTTGGTGATTACGAATTCCAGATGGATGGCGGTGTATTCCAAACTAGTAATGTATTTCAAAATGTTGCTTCAGGAGCACATACAATAAGTATTAAAGATATAAAAGGGGATTGTAATAGACTGGATTTAATAGCGCACGTAATAAAATACCCAAACTATTTCACACCAAACGGTGACGGATATCACGAAACGTGGAACTTAATTGATTTAGATTTTCAGCCTGATGCCATCCTTTATATTTATGATCGTTATGGTAAATTTATAAAACAACTCAAAACAAATGGCCCAGGTTGGGATGGAAATTACAACGGAAATCCACTTCCGTCTACAGATTATTGGTTTCAGGTTTTCTATGAATTAAATGGTACTTACCGAGAATTCAAATCTCATTTTAGTATGAAACGCTGATTTTTTTATCAATAAACCTTCACAACTTTGTACCTTTGCATTTATAAAAAATTTGCAACAACAAAAATGATTGAAGATAAAAATCCACAAAGAACAAGTATTGCACAATTAGGCGAATTTGGTTTGATAGACCATTTAACCAAAAATTTCTCAATCAACCAACCTTCTACTTTGAAAGGAATTGGAGATGATGCAGCAGTTTTGGACTTTGGCGATAAAAAAATTGTAGTTTCCACAGATTTATTAATCGAAGGCGTACATTTTGATTTGGCGTATATGCCACTGAAACATTTGGGTTACAAAGCAGTCGTGGCTAACATTTCTGATATTTGCGCAATGAATGCAAAAGCTACTCAAATTACAGTTTCAGTTGCAGTTTCAAACCGATTTCCTCTTGAAGCATTGGAAGATTTATTTGATGGAATTACAGTTGCCTGTCAAGAATATAATGTTGATGTCATTG
The DNA here is from genome assembly GCA_044373975.1 of Flavobacterium sp. Classification (GTDB taxonomy): domain Bacteria; phylum Bacteroidota; class Bacteroidia; order Flavobacteriales; family Flavobacteriaceae; genus Flavobacterium. The sequence goes on from JBILPJ010000023.1 coordinate 8,673, forward strand.
GTGGCGACACGACTTCATCCCAAAAAGGATTGATAATTAGCATTACTGCAATTGGTCAAGCCGATGAAGCCGAATTAGTTTATAGAAATGGCGCTAAAGAAACCAATCTTCTGGTAGTTTCAGGCGATATTGGTGCGGCATATATGGGATTGCAAGTTTTGGAACGCGAAAAACAAGTGTTCCAAGTCAATCCAAATTCGCAACCTGATTTAGAAGCCTATACCTATTTAATCGAACGTCAATTACGCCCAGAAGCCCGAAAAGATGTGCGTACTTTATTGCACGCTTTAGAAATAAAACCAACTGCAATGATTGATATTTCGGATGGATTGTCATCGGAAATTATGCACATTTGCAAACAATCAAAAGTAGGTTGTAATTTATATGAAGACAAATTGCCACTCGATCCACAATTGATAAATGTATGCGAAGAATTCAATATCGACGCCACAACCGTAGCAATAAACGGCGGTGAAGATTATGAATTACTATTCACAATTGCAATGGACGATTTCGAAAAAATCAAAGGAAATCCAAACTTTACCATTATTGGTCATATTACTCAAGAAAGTGAAGGAATCCATTTGGTGACGCGTGCCAACACAAAAATCCCTCTGAAAGCTAGGGGTTGGGATGCAATTGCTGAAGAATAAAAATCTATACAAATCCTGACATTAAATCGTCAGGATTTTTTTATCCAAAATTAAATTATAGTTAAATCTCATTCAACGTTTTCTCTATTCAAAACTATATCGTAATATTGCGATATGGGAGTAACAAAAAAAATAGGTTTCTCAGAAGAAACAATAGAATTGTCCGAAATCCTAAAGGCATTTGGGCATCCCGCACGTTTGGAAATCGTAAAATTTCTAATCAATTCGCCGACTTGTATTTGTGGAGACATTGTAGAATTCTTACCATTATCGCAATCTACAGTTTCCAAACATTTGTCAGAATTGAAAAAAGCAGGAATCATAAAAGGTATTATTTCGGGAAATTCCATTTGCTATTGCTTGAATGAAAATACCATAAAAAAACTTCAAGATTTTATCACAATTTTAGAAACCAACAACACTTCTTCAGAATGTTGTTAAAAATCAAAAGTCATGAACTGGAACGAATTTAAAACACAATTAGAAGAAAATCCTGGACTTCATTTACAATTTGAATTTGCTGAAAATCAAAAAGTAAGTCCTTCTTTTCACATCACCGAAATCAAACAAGCCAACATTACCGCTGTAGATTGTGGTGGGAAAATGAATGCTTGGACGGAAGTAATTGTTCAACTTTGGGAACCAAACACTACTGAAATTGGACGTTCAATACAGGTTTCAAAAGCAATGTCAATTATTAATTTAGTCGAAAAAACACTTCCGCTAAATCCAAATAGTATTGTAAAAATCGAATTTGGAAACGACCTTTTTGAAACGCGTCAAATGCACCCTCAAGATTTTGAAATAATAAACGACGAAATAATCGTAAAATTAATCGCCGATAAAACCCAATGCAAAGCCATCGGAAGAGGGGAATCGTGCGGTACGCCCAAGCCAAAAGTTAAATTATCGGATGTTCAAAACAGTTGTTGTTCACCTGAAACTGGATGTTGCTAAAATAAAATTAATGAAAAAAAGACTTGGATTTTTAGATCACTATTTAACACTTTGGATTTTCCTTGCTATGGCAATCGGAATTGGAATTGGCTATTTCATCCCAAATTCATCCACATTTATCAACTCTTTTTCAAGCGGAACCACAAATATTCCTCTCGCAATTGGTTTGATTTTAATGATGTATCCGCCACTTACAAAAGTAGATTTTACGAAAGTTCCTATAATGTTTGAAAAACCAAAATTGCTTTTTGCTTCCTTATTTATCACTTGGATTGTCGGACCATTTTTAATGTTTTTATTGTCGATATTTTTTCTAAAAGACAATCCAGAATATATGACAGGTCTTATAATCATTGGGTTAGCGCCCTGCATTGCTATGGTAATTGTTTGGAATGAACTCGCCGAAGGAAACCGAGAATTAACCGCCGGATTAGTCGGAATTAACAGTTTGTTGCAAGTACTTTTTTTCAGTTTATACGCCTATTTCTATCTCGAAATCATGCTTCCGTTATTTGGAATCAAAGGATTACCAATAAATATCACCATTGCCGAAATCGCAAAAACGGTCGGAATCTATCTCGGAATTCCATTTTTTGCCGCAATGATTAGCCGATTTACTATCCGAAAATTCATAGGCGAAAAGTGGTTCAATCAAAAATTTCTGCCCTTTATTTCCCCAATTACCCTCATCGCATTGCTGTTCACCATCGTCGTAATGTTCAGTCTCAAAGGCGAAATGATCGTGCAAATCCCAATGGACGTCTTCAAAATCGCCATCCCGCTCGTCATCTTTTTCGCTATAATGTTCTCCCTAATGTTCTTCGTCGGCAAACGCATCGGCGCAACCTACAGAGACAATGTCGCCCTTTCATTTACGGCAACGGGCAACAATTTTGAACTCGCAATTGCCGTTTCAATAGGCGTTTTCGGAATCAATTCTGGTCAAGCATTTGCTGGCGTAATCGGACCATTAGTTGAAGTTCCCGCCTTAATCCTACTCGTAAAATTCGCATTTTGGCTAAAGAAAAAATACTACAAATAATTTGGGCGTGCCCTCGTTTGGAACGTTTTTGGAAACGAGGAAATTTGTACTAAACTCGGTCGGGTTTTCCGCTGCAAGTCCTCGTCAAGTTCCGCTTTCGCTACACTTGTCTGTGGGCTTTCCGCTTCACCCCCTCACGCAAAACCAATCATAAACCATAAAAACAATAACAATGAAAAAAATCCTAGTTTTATGCACAGGAAATTCCTGTAGAAGCCAAATGGCACACGGCTATTTACAACACTTCGGAAAAGACAATGTAGCAATCTATAGCGCTGGCGTAGAAATTCACGGACTCAATCCTTTTGCCGTTGGAATAATGTCCGAAGATGGAATAGACATCTCCAAAAACACCTCCAACCACGTAGATGAATATTCCGAAATAACATTCGATTATGTAATCACCGTTTGTGACAATGCCAAAGAAGCCTGCCCGTTTTTTCCAACGCAAACTAAAACCATTCACCACAGTTTTGAAGATCCTTCAAAAGCATCAGGAACTGCCAAAGAGCTTATTTCTGAATTCAGAAAAGTGCGAAATCAAATCAAAGACTATTCAAAAGCCTTTATTGAAAATTTACATTCAATTTAACAGTTTGTTTTCAAAAAGGAATTAGATTTGTGAGAAATTAAACACCTATTTTATGAAAAATTTCTTACTTTTTGCAGTTTTAATCGTTTCAACTTTCGGATTTGGACAAGATAAATCAAAACCAATTATTGGTAAAGATGAATTAAAAATTAACGCTATTTTTTTACTTGCGGGCTCATTGGAAGTTGGTTATGAACGAGTATTAAACGAAGAATCTGCCATTGGAGCTACATTGTTAGTACCAATTTCAAATGATACCAACGTCAATTTTATGTTAACACCCTATTACAGGTATTACTTTGGTGCAAAACCATGTACAGGATTTTTCATGGAAGGATTTGGGGCTTTAAACTCTGTTCAAGATGAGATTTATACTTACAACTATAATCCTGACCCTATGTTTAATAATTACAATTATAAACAACTAAATATTACTGACTTTGCTCTAGGAATTGGTCTTGGCGGAAAATGGATTTCAAAAAAAGGAGTTACTTTTGAACTTAGTGGTGGATTAGGACGCAACTTATTTAGTAGTTATAATAGTCAAGACCGCAATTTTCAATTTATAGGTCGCGGAGGAATTTCTGTAGGGTACCGGTTTTAAAAATTATCAATCAAAAAGTAAAGGCTTCTCGATTGAGAAGCCTTTACTTTTATAACCGATTAAACAATTAACCGAATACACTTTTCACTACATTTTCATCAACCAATTTTTCATTGAAACTTCATTTTCGATAATCGATTTTAAATCAGAAATTTTCACGCGGTCTTGTTTCATCGTATCTCTATGACGAATCGTAACCGTTTGATCTTCTATAGTTTGGTGGTCAACAGTAATGCAGAATGGGGTTCCCAACGCATCTTGTCTTCTGTATCGTCTTCCAACAGCATCTTTTTCATCATACGCAACATTGAAATCCCATTTCAAATCATCAATAATTTGATGTGCAATTTCTGGCAATCCGTCTTTTTTTACCAATGGAAAAATCGCTGCTTTTGTGGGCGCTAACACAGATGGTAATTGCAAAACCGTACGAACAGAACCGTCTTCCAACGTTTCTTCTTTCAAAGAATTTGAGAAAACCGCCAAGAACATTCTGTCTAATCCAACAGAAGTTTCCACAACATACGGCGTGTAATTCGCATTGGTTTCGGTATCAAAATATTGCAATTTCTTTCCAGAAAATTTTTCGTGCGCTTTCAAATCGAAATCCGTTCGAGAGTGAATTCCTTCCAATTCTTTGAATCCAAATGGGAAATTAAATTCAATATCAGCCGCAGCATTCGCATAATGTGCTAATTTTTCGTGATCGTGAAAACGATAATTTTCCTTTCCTAAACCCAATGATAAATGCCAATTCAAACGGGCAGTTTTCCAATGTTCGTACCACTTCATTTCTTCGCCTGGTTTTACAAAAAACTGCATTTCCATTTGTTCAAACTCCCGCATACGAAAAATAAATTGTCGTGCAACAATCTCATTTCTAAAGGCTTTACCAGTTTGTGCAATTCCAAAAGGAATTTTCATTCTTCCCGATTTTTGAACATTCAAGAAATTCACAAAAATTCCCTGAGCCGTTTCTGGACGCAAATACAAGTCCATTGCGGTATCTGCCGAAGCCCCTAATTTGGTTCCAAACATCAAGTTAAACTGACGTACTTCGGTCCAATTTCTTGATCCCGATTCAGGACAAGCGATTTCTAATTCCTCAATTAAGGCTTTCACATCTTCAAGGTTTTCATCTCCTAAAGATTTTGCCATTCTTGCCAGTATTTCGTTTTTCTTAGACAAATATTCAACCACTCGCGCATTTGTAGCAACAAACTCCTCACGGTTAAAAGCCTCGCCAAAACGAACACTTGCTTTTTCTATTTCTTTTTCGGCTTTTTGATTGAGCTTTTCAGCATAATCTTCAATCAAAACGTCGGCTCTATATCTTCTTTTTGAATCTTTGTTGTCAATTAATGGGTCGTTAAAAGCATCCACGTGACCGGAAGCTTTCCAAGTTGTGGGATGCATCAAAATTGCGGCGTCAAGCCCCACAATATTTTCGTTCATTTGCACCATCGATTTCCACCAGTATTCTCTGATGTTTTTCTTTAATTCTACCCCGTTTTGTGCATAATCATAAACTGCACTCAAACCATCGTATATTTCGCTCGACGGAAAAATATATCCATATTCTTTTGCGTGCGAAACTACATTCTTAAATAAATCTTCTTGTTTTGCCATAATGATGCAAAAATATAAAAAGTGAAATTAATAAATGCATATAAAATGTACTTTGAACGCTACTTTTCGTTATTTTTATAGATAATTCAAAAAACCGATGCTAAAAAACATAATAAATCTGCTTTTCCCAAAAGTTTGCATGGGTTGCAAAGGGTTTTTATTGTCGGCAGAAAATGTTATTTGCACCACTTGCCGACATGAAATTCCGCTAACACAACATTTTCGCAATCCTGAAAACGAAGCTTTTATGAAATTTTATGGTCGGATTCCGATTGAGCATGCCTCAACATTATTATATTTTCATAAAAAAGGAATCGTTCAGGAAATTATTCATGGATTAAAATACCGTGGACACGAAGAAGTAGGGACTGTTTTTGGCGATTGGATTTCCGAAGATTTAAAAACATTGGAAATTACAACCACATTTGACGCGGTAATTCCTGTTCCACTTCACAAAAAAAGGTTTCAGGAACGTGGCTACAACCAAGTAACTACTTTTGGTTTGGCGTTGTCTAATAGTTTGGAAATTCCCTATAATGTAGCGCTTTTACAAAGAAATATCTATTCAAAAACGCAAGTTAAAAAAGACCTTTTAGGAAGAATCTCCGTAATAGATTCCCTTTTTGACGTCACATTTACTGAAAACGACCACAACAAACACTATTTATTAATTGACGATGTGCTCACAACTGGCGCCACTCTTGAAGCCTGTGGAAGAGTATTGTTGAAAATTCCAGGAGCCAAAATAAGCATTGTTTGTATGGCAATGTCTCATTCTTAGACAACTTAGAATATTAGACTTTTTAGATTTATTAGACTTCCACGAAATAGCGTTTTGCTATATTTAAATAAATTCAGATTGACAAATAGAGCGATTTTTTGCAACAGATTAAAAAGATTTCCACAGATTTCTCCAAATTAACGAATAAAATTCTAATCCAGCCCCGATGGAAGGGAAAATCCCGAGCTTTTTAGCGAGGATTTGGAATGACAGCGGGAATATGATTTGCTGAAAAAGAAAGACAATTCGCTTCAAATTATAAAAACTTGAGAACTTTCTCTTATCTTTGCTTTATGCTGTTTTCCCAAATTTTAGGACAAGATTATTTAAAAAATCATTTGACAAAAAGCGCCACTTCGGGCAGAATTCCTCATGCACAATTGTTTGTGGGGCCAGAAGGAAGTGGAACTTTGGCGATGGCGATTGCCTATTCGCAGTATGTTTTGTGCGGGAATTTTGATGGCGAAAACAACACTGGAAATGAATCTTGCAACTTGAAATTCAAGTCGATTTCGCATCCTGATTTGCATTTTATTTTCCCTACGGTAACGACAGAAGACGTAAAAACAAAGCCGAAAAGTTTGGATTTTATGGTTGATTGGCGACAATTTATTGCTGAAAATCCTTATGGCGGTTTGTTTGATTGGTACAAAATATTGGGCGTTCAGAACAAGCAAGGAGAAATTCGGGTGGACGATGCGCAGGAAATTTTGAAAGCGTTGGCACTAAAATCGTATGAAGGCGGTTACAAAATTGTGATTGTTTGGATGGCAGATAAAATGAATATTTCGGCATCGAATAAACTGCTGAAACTGTTGGAAGAGCCACCAGAAAAAACGGTTTTTATATTGATTTCTGAAAATGAAGAAGATATAATTCAAACGATTCGGTCTCGTTGTCAGGTGTTGCATTTTAATGGTTTGAGTGAGAGAATTATTGCCGACGGATTGATTCTTCGAGAGAATATTGAGGCGAGTTTGGCGGATAAAATTGCGCATCAATCGCAAGGGAATTATAATAAAGCGTTGCTTTTATTGGACGAAGAAAGTGAAGAATTGCCGTTTGAAGAATGGTTTGTTTCGTGGGTTCGTGCGGCTTTTCGAGCGAAGGGAAATGCAGCTGCGATTCAAGATTTGATTCTTTGGAGCGAGCAAATTGCAGGTTTGGGAAGGGAAACGCAGAAGAAATTTTTGAACTTTTGTATTGATATGTTCCGACAGGCGTTGCTGCTGAATTATGAAACGCCAAAATTGGTTTATATGGAAATGAAAGTGCCTAAATTCAAGCTGGAAAATTTTGCGCCGTTTGTAAATGGAAACAATATAAATGACATTTTTAAGGAGCTTTCAGATGCGATGTATCACATTGAGCGCAACGGAAATGCGAAAATAATTTTGACTGATTTATCTATAAAACTGACTCGTTTAATTCACAAAAAATAACAAATTATGAATAATGTAGCTTCTATTTTGGTTTTGGTTTTTTTGGCAATTACTTTTTTGCAATCCGGATACGACAAATTATTTCATTGGAAAGACAATATAGCTTGGTTAACGGGACATTTTTCTAAAACGGTTTTGAAAAATACGGTTCCTCTTGCCTTATTTCACGTTTTGGTTTTGGAATTAATTTCTGGCGTTTTATGTGTTGTGGGTGGTATTGAATTGTTTGTAAATGAAGGGCGAACTTTTGCTTTTTATGGCGGTATTTTTTCTTGTGTCACACTATTGATGTTACTTTTTGGGCAGCGATTAGCGAAAGATTATGACGGCGCAAGAACTATTGTAATCTATTTTATTCCTGCTGTGATGGTGGTTTATTGGATGAATTAGATTCACTATCCAAGACTCGCTTTGAACATTCTAAGTTCGTTCCAACTAAATTTTTCGCCATATTTTTCTTTTAATGGCGAAATAGATTCTTCACTATAACCTTTGAAAGCGGATGTTAATTCAAGGATTTTGTCTTCTGGTAAAATGTCATTGATGCTAATTGTTTTTGCAGTAATCAATTTGGTTAAATGACCCAAAATGGTTTCTTCAGTGAATTTTCTAATTTCCGCAATTTCTTTTATAGAGTTTTTTTGTTGCCATAATTCGTACGTTTCCTGAACGGTAGATTTCTTTGGTTCTTTAGATTTTGATGTTTTTTTATTGGCATAGCGATCCACGTCGAAATCATCTTCTACGAGTGTAATATTGAGTTCCTTAAATTTCGCTTGAATTGAAGCAATCTTATTAATTCTGTAGGATTTAATTTCTTCGGAAGTCAAGTTTTCTTTGGAAATTGTTGTGCCAGAAACTACCGCATTTACTAACAATTTGGCTTTCATTAATTGCAAAACCGCTTTGATTTGTAATTCCTCCAAAACCAATAATTCTTCGTAATAGGCTTTTACTTTTTTAACTCTTTTTACTTCTTCTAATTTCCATAAAATGTCATAAACCGCATTATCCATTGGAATAAAAAAATAATTGAAAGCAGCGTGAATTCTGTCAGAAATGTGATTTATATCAAAGGTTTCACTTGCAAATAATTTATCCAATTGTAATAAAAATTTACGAGATGGCTCCAATAATTCTCCGATGGATTCCGCTTGTTTTTTGGCCCAAATAGCGTGTTTCGACTTTTCAGAAATATCCGATTTTTCGTTATAACTAAACTGATGGTTGCGCCATTCCTGTGCCAAGTCGTACCAATCGAATGTGCCTTTTAGATAATTTCGAATGAAATTTCTAGTTTCCTGCTCCAATGAAACAGCCAAAACTTCTTCTGTTGCTTTATTTAAAGAATAATCCATCACATCTTGATCGTTCGAAATGCCGTTCATACGCAACGGCGAAAGCAAAATCAAGCCTTTTAAAGAGCGTAATCGCGACAATGCCACATACGCCTGTCCGGGAAGAAAAACTTGTGAAACATCAAGCGCAGCTTTGTCAAAAGTTAATCCCTGGCTTTTATGAACGGTAATTGCCCAAGCCAGTTTTATGGGATAATGAACAAAAGTTCCCAAAACTTCTTCGTCAATTTCCTTGGTCATTTCATTGACTTTGTACCGAATGTTCTGCCATTCGTATTTTTCAACTTCTATCGTTTTATTTTCTTCTGGAAAATGAACTAAAATTTCCTCTTTTGAAAGCGATTTTATGAATCCCATTTTGCCATTGAAATAACGTTTTTCTAATGAAAGATCATTTTTCACAAACATCACTTGCGCTCCAATTTTCAGTTGCAAGTTTTGCTCAATTGGATATATTTTTTCTGGAAAATCATCAACAACATCGGGCTTGAAAATTTCTAATTTTCCTTCCAAATCTTGCAAAGCTTGCGCATTCATTGCATCGGCTTTGGCATTGTGCGTGGTTAATGTAATGTAACCTTTATTGGCTTTCAAGTCAAAATTAGGTTGCACATATTCATTCAAATTTTTAATGTCTTCTTGCGAAATTTGATTGTTTCTCAAGTTATTTAAAATCGAAATAAAGGCATCATCCGTTTGACGGAAAATTTTTGATAATTCAATGTATAAAGGTGGA
>JBILPJ010000125.1:0-6821 GCA_044373975.1 Flavobacterium sp.
TGAGTGCCTAAAACTTTCGTTCCAAAATCAACCATTGCAGTCACTTGATAGTCATCGCAAGGCATTACAATAATTTCACTTCCTGTTGTTTCATCAGTAAAAGAGATTACTTCTTTCACCACATAATATTTTCGAATTGCATCTTGTTCAACAACTCCCGCTTTTTCCAAAGCTTCAACAAAATATTTTGAAGAACCATCCATAATTGGTAGTTCCGAAGAATCTAATTCTATAATAACATTGTCCAAATCACATCCAATCAATGCAGCCAAAACGTGTTCTGGCGTTTGAATTTTAACTCCTAATTTTTCTAAATTAGTTCCACGTTGCGTATTTACAACATAATTTGCATCGGCTTCAATAATTGGTTCTCCTTCTAAATCAATTCTAACGAATGAAAATCCATTGTTAATTGGCGCAGGTTTAAAAGTCATTTTCACGTCTTTTCCAGTGTGTAATCCAACTCCTGTAAGTGAAACTTCTTTACTTATGGTATTTTGTTTAACCATCATTTTTATAGCTTATTTACTGTTCTTTTTTAATTTTTCAATTTCATTTACAATTGTAGGCAGATTTTTGAAATGCACATACGATTTGTAATAATCTTTAGAATTTAACGAAGGCGTTCCTTGCAAAAATTCTCCGTCTTTTGTATTTCTACTGACACCCGATTGCCCTTGAATGCGAACATTATTGCCAATTGTAATATGTCCAGCAATTCCAACTTGCCCGCCAATCATACAATTGTGTCCAATTTTTGTTGAACCTGCAATTCCTGTTAACGCAGCAATTACCGTGTTTTCTCCAATTTCAACATTGTGACCAATTTGAATTTGGTTGTCTAATTTAACTCCTTTTCTAATTATTGTTGAACCCATTGTGGCTCGGTCAATTGTGGTACAAGCGCCGATATTCACATTGTCTTCAATAATTAAATTTCCAATTTGAGGAATTTTACTGAACGTTCCATCAGGATTCGGTGCAAAACCAAAACCATCAGCGCCCAAAACTGCCCCAGAATGAATCGCACAATTGTTTCCAATTTCCGTTTCCGAAAAAACTTTTGCACCCGCAAAAATAGTAACATTATTGCCAATGACAACATTATCTCCAATAAAACAATTCGGATGAATTTTCACATCATTACCAATTGTTACATTTGCGCCTATATATGCAAAACTACCCAAGTAGAAATTATCGCCATATTTCACGTTTTCCGAAAGTACCGAAGGCTGTTCAATTCCAACTTTAGTTCCTTTTGCATCAGCATAAAACGCTAGTAATTTTGAAAAAGCAAGATACGCATCGGCAACTTTTATAAGCGTTGTTGCAATTTCTCCTTCAGGAAAAAATGTAGTATTTACAATGGTTATTGTTGCTTTTGTAGTATAAATATGATTGTTGTATTTTGGGTTTGCCAAAAAAGTCAACGAACCTTCAACACCTTCTTCAATCTTGGTCAACTTGGAAACTTCAGCGTTTGGATTTCCCACTACTTCACCTTCTAATATCCCCGCTATTTGTTCTGCTGTAAATTTCATCTTGACAAAAATATAAAAAATAGATTCTAAATATTAATTTTCAACGAGTTGTTTTGGAAAACAGATGTAATATTTCGTAACTTGTTTGGATAATGACTTCAAATTCAATTGATCCGATACTTCTACAACGTCTTCAACCGTCATATCTTTCTTCAAAATCCGAATTGGTTCCGCTTCAATGCTGTACGCTTGATTTTTGATTTTTCCTTTAAATACAAAGTAATTTGCGTCTTGAATTGAAATATTATTTTCTTTTGAAAAAGCAGCAATTGATACTTCTAAAACTTCTTTTGAAAATTTCTCGTTATTGAGTTTTATTTTTAATAAATCTCTGTTTATGATCATTTTACTTAAAGAACTCAAGATAAAATCGTCATTATTCAACCACGATTTCAAAGCGCTAATAATATCAAAATCATCTAATTGTGCAAATTTATCTAAAGTATCATTATCAAATGTTGAAAGCTCGACCTTGTTTTGCATAAAAAATAACAACGGTTCGCTGCAAGGCAAAACAATTCCTTTTTGAGTTAATTCTTTAGCTCGTTTTAGGACTTTCGTCAAAATTAATTCTGCTACTAAACTCGTTTTATGAAAATAGACTTGCCAATACATTAATCGGCGCGCCATTAGAAATTTTTCTACAGAATAAATTCCTTTTTCTTCAATTACCAATCGGTCGTCAACAACAGTCATCATTTGGATTAATCTATCAGAACTGATATTTCCTTCTGCAACTCCTGAATAAAAACTATCTCGTTTCAGATAATCCATTCTGTCCATATCCAATTGACTTGAGATTAATTGCAACATAAATTTGCGGTGGTACTCGCCTTTGAATATTTGAATTGCCAAACTTAATTTGCCGTCAAATTCTTCATTTAATTTATTCATAAACAACAACGAAATGGCTTCGTGATTCACGTCTTCAACAATGCTGTGTTCCATTGCGTGGGAAAAAGGCCCGTGACCAATATCGTGTAATAATATCGCAATTAGCAACGCATTTTCCTCTTCATCAGAAATCAAAATTCCTTTGAATCGCAATACTTCAATAGCTTTTTGCATAATGTGCATACAACCCAAAGCGTGATGAAATCGGGTGTGATGTGCACCGGGATAAACCAAATAAGACAATCCCATTTGAGAAATTCGTCGCAAACGTTGAAAATACGGATGCTGCACTAAATCGTAAATAAAAGGATTTGGAATCGTTATAAATCCATAAATTGGATCATTCAGAATTTTTAATTTGTTGATTTGGCTCACGTTCTAGTTGAATTTAGTGTTGCAAATATACACAATATTCGTTTTATGGAATCGGAAAATACAAACAAAAAAAGACCGCTCAAAAGGAACGGTCTTTACTATAATTCGTTATAAAATCTACCAAATAACTACACGAAGCAAGTCAGGTTGAAACATTTTATTTCCAGCTTTCACATTAAAGGCTTTGTAAAATTCAGGCATATTACTCAAAGGACCATTAATTCTAAATTGCGCCGGTGCGTGAACATCAGTCATAATTTGTGTTGCCAAAGCTTCGTCTTTAAGATTTATCATCCAAGCATATCCGTAAGCAAGGAAATACCTTTGGTCGGGTGTCAAATTGCTAATTTTCTCGTTATTTTTATATTGAGGCGTTTTCTTAAACGCTTCATAACCCATAACAACGCCACCTAAATCGGCAATATTTTCTCCTTGAGTTGCATCGCCATTGATGTGTTTGTCTCCCAAAATGGTAAACTTATTGTACTGAGAAACTATCAATTTTGTTTTAGCTTGGAATTTTTTCAAATCTTCCGCTGTCCACCAATTGTTCAAATTCCCATTTTCATCATATTGACTTCCTTGATCGTCAAATCCGTGGGTAATTTCGTGACCAAAAGTAGAACCGCCAATAATTCCATATAAAATAGCGTCGTCAGGCATTCTTCCTTCATATCCAGGAACCATAATGTTACACGCTGGAACTACAATTTCGTTATTACTTGGGTTGTAATAGGCGTTATACGTTTGCGGTTGCATACTCCATTCGGTTCTGTCAACTGGTTTTCCGAATTTATTTTTCATATAATTATAACTCCAAATATTGGCTTGCATCACATTGCCACAATACGATTTTCTATCGATATTCATCGTACTCATATCTTTCCATTTGTCGGGATAGCCCACTTTCATTACAATTTTACTTAATTTATGCAATGCTTTCACTTTTGTGGCTTCACTCATCCAATCTAATTTTTTGATGTGATCGGCATATACTTCTCGGATGTTGTTTCCAATTTCCAACAATTTTTCTTTTGAGCCTTTCGGCAAATATTCAGCAACGTAAACTTGACCAATTAATTCTCCCAATGAACCGTCTGTTTGCCCTACCACTCGTTTCCAACGTGGTTTTTGTTTTGAAACACCATTTAAAACGGTAGAATAAAATTTGAAGTTTTGATTTTCGATGGCACTGTTTAAATAAGAGGCATACGAATTGACCAAATCCCATTTCAAATACGTTTTCCAATCTTCGATAGAATAGGTTTTCACCATTGAATTTAAAGCTTTGTAAAATTCTGGTTGCCCAACAATTATAGTATCTGCTTTTGCGACACCAAAAACGGGTAAAATAGCTTTCCACGCAATATTTGGTGTTGACTTGCTTAAATCGGCAACGGTCATTTTGTTATAATTTTTAATTGGATCACGAAGCGCTTCCAATTTGCGAGAAGCTTTCGCCAAATCGGTTTCCAATTTCATAATTGTTCCTGCATTTTTTGTCGCTGAAACTTCGTCTTGACCAATTAATTTCATCATTGCTTGCAGATGCTTTACATATTCATTTCTTATAGAAACAGTACGTTCATCGGTATTGAAATAGTAATCTCTGTCGCCCAATCCCAAACCACCTTGTCCTAAAAACAAAGCATATTTGGTACTGATTTTATCATCTTGTCCTATATAAAATGTGAATGCTGGGCTTGCGCCAATGGTATGCAAATGCGCAATTGTAGCCATTAAGGAAGGAACGTCTTTTATACTTTCGATGTTGGCAAATTCCGATTTTAAAGGGGCAATTCCCGCTTTTTCAATGGCAAGAGAATCCATTCCTGATGCGTAAAAGTCACCGATTTTTTGTTTGTTACTTCCTTTTTCTGCGCTTTCATCTTTAGCAGATTTTTCGCAAATTTGCTTGATTTGGTTGTTGAGGGTGTCGCCAATAGTTCTCCAAATACCATTGCTTTTTTCCGTTGATGGAATTGGATTGTTTTTGAACCAACCTCCATTTGCATATAGAAAAAAGTTTTCTGCTGGATTTACCAATGTATCTCTGTTGGATACTAATGGGTCGTTGAAATCGGCTTCTTTTTTGTTGCAACTCATTAATTGTAAACTTGCAATGGCAAGGATAAAAAGTTTTTTAGAATTTGTCATAGTACGTTTGTTAGTTTTATTTGGGTTCCAATCAGGAAATTCCAAATTTAAAGAATATTATTGGTTTGTAGTAAAAAAAAATAAATGGATGATTTAGGAAATGGTTTAAATTCAAAAATGATGAAGTTTAAATTGAGTTTAAAGGCGTTTTAAAGAAGGTTTTTTTGGTACGAAATCGATAGTTTTACAGTGGGGGATTGTTTGGAACTATTTCATCGTGAATACAAGTTTGAATATTCATTATTTAGTTTGTTTTAAACTTTTATTTTTTTAATTTTTTCATTTCATTGTCAAAATCTGAAATAAATTTTTGGTCTTGAATTACTCTAAACTTTTTAAATTCACTTTCAGCTTTTGCAATTGCTTGATTATGAGAAATAATTCCTGTATTATTTAATATTTCATACCTGTTTATCTTTAAAAATCCGTATAAAATTTCAACCCATTCTTTCATTTTAGTTGGAATATTTCTTTCAGCTTGAAGTTCAGCAAAGTTCAAATACAGCTCGACTAATCTGTTCAACTCTTTAATTTCTTTTTCAGATAAATAATTTTTTGCAATTGAAGTATCAGACTTTAAAATTTTTCCGTCAGGAGAATTTTTCCAAGAATTTAAGCCCATATTTGGCTTCTCTACATCAACTCGCTTATTAATTAATTCAGCTGCGGTATTTCCCGTAATTGCCCAATGTAATTTATTTTGTACTGTTTTATAAAAATTTGTTGTGAATTCCGATTTAGCATCATAGTCAATACTACATTGCGAATATATATCTGTAATCTTTTGATAAAATCTTCTTTCCGATGCACGGATTTCTCTAATTCTTTCAAGTAATTCTTCGAAATAATCTTTGCCAAAAACCTGACCACCCTGCTTTAAACGCTTGTCATCTAACACAAACCCTTTTATTATAAATTCTTTTAAAGTTTTGGTTGCCCAAATTCTAAATTGAGTACCTTTTTGAGATTTTATACGATATCCAACGGATATAATAACATCTAAATTATAATAAGTTGTTTCATATTCTTTACCATCATCGGCAGTTGTTCGGAATTTCCGAACAACTTGATTTTCTATCAATTCACCTTCTGCAAAAACATTACTAATATGTTCACTTATGGTTGATTTAGCTCTATCAAAAAGCTCTTGCATAGCCTTTTGGGTTAACCAAACCGTCTCTTCATTTACAAAAACATCAACACGAACTTCTCCTCCTGGAGATGTGTAAAGAATAAAATCTGAATTATTGGAAGGTAATTGTTTCATAAATTAAAGCGAAAAACGAAGAAATGGTTTTACATTGTATCTTTTTGCAACCATTTCGCAAACCTCATTACTAATACGCTCTTTTGTGGTTTTTAGGTATTTAAGTATGATGGTTTTAGAATAAAATTGTTCTAATTTAATAATATCCGTTGCAAATGTTTCTTCATTTGTAGCAAACAAAGCCCTTGGAATAATAATATCCTTATCCTTAGAAAGATTTAGTTTACTATGATCCATATCCCAAAATAAGTGTTTTGGAAAGATTGTTGCTATGTTTACTGATTGTTTCACAATACAAAATTAATGAATTTAGTGATACACTGATACACTGATATAAAAAATATTAACTTGTTTATTTTTAATAACTTAATAAAAATTCAGTAGAACCTAAAAATTAGGTGTAAAATAAAACAGTACGCATTTTTAGAGTTTACACAAAATTCTGTCCAGTTTAGAATTATATACTAATAACATCTAATTATTGACTCAAACACTATAATTATAAGCTCCGAGGTATTAATTATAGACTAATAGTATCAAATTATAGACTCAAACACTATAATTATAAGCTCCGAGGTATTAATTAT
>JBILPJ010000024.1:0-18389 GCA_044373975.1 Flavobacterium sp.
AATATTTAATTTTGCAGCACTTTAAGATTAATAATTTTTTTCAAAATACAAGATGGTAAAAGATTTATTCGAAAGAATTCAGAACAATAAAGGGCCTTTAGGAAAATGGGCATCGCAAGCGGAAGGATATTTTGTGTTTCCAAAATTGGAAGGGGAATTAGGGCCGAGAATGAAATTTCAAGGAAAAGACATTTTGAATTGGAGTTTGAACGATTATTTAGGTCTTGCAAATCACCCAGAAGTTAGAAAAGCTGATGCTGATGCAGCCATTGAATATGGTGCTGCGTACCCGATGGGAGCAAGAATGATGAGCGGTCACACGAAATATCACGAACAATTGGAGCAAGAATTGGCGGCTTTTGTAATGAAAGAATCGGCTTATTTATTGAATTTTGGTTACCAAGGAATTATGTCCACTATTGACGCTTTGGTGACGAGAAATGATGTGATTGTGTATGATGTTGATGCGCACGCTTGTATTATTGACGGGGTTCGTTTGCATAGTGGAAAGCGTTTTACCTACCGTCATAACGACGTAGAAAGTATGGAGAAAAACCTGCAACGTGCCACAAAATTAGCCGAAACTACGGGTGGAGGAATTCTTTTTATTACGGAAGGAGTTTTTGGAATGCGAGGGCAACAAGGAAAGTTGAAAGAGGTTGTGGAAATGAAGAAAAAGTATAATTTCCGATTGTTGGTTGACGATGCGCACGGTTTTGGAACACTTGGAAAAACAGGTGCTGGAGCAGGTGAGGAGCAGGGAGTTCAGGATGAAATTGATGTTTATTTTTCGACTTTTGCAAAATCGATGGCGAATATTGGTGCATTTGTAGCTGCTGATAAAGAGATAATTGATTATTTAAAATATAACTTGCGTTCGCAAATGTTTGCCAAAGCGTTGCCGATGATTCAAACGATTGGTTCTTTGAAACGATTGGAATTGTTGCGTAATTCATCTGAAATTAAAGATAAATTATGGGTAAATGTGAATGCTTTGCAAAACGGATTGAAGGCAAAAGGATTTAATATTGGGGATACAAATACCTGTATTACACCAGTTTACCTTGAAGGAAGTGTTCCGGAAGCAATGATTATGGTAAATGACTTGAGAGAGAATTACGGAATTTTCTTGTCGATTGTGATTTATCCGGTTATTCCAAAAGGTATCATTTTGTTGCGAATGATTCCAACAACTTCGCATACTTTATCGGATGTTGATGAAACGTTAACGGCTTTTGAAGCGATTCGTGAGAAATTAGAAAACGGTACGTACAAAGAAATTGCAGATAGAACTACGGTTGATTTGGATGCTTAATTTTTAGTAGAAAGTGTTCAGTTTATAGTGTTCAGTTTAAATAAAAATCCATTCGTTTTTGCGAGTGGATTTTTTTTGAATATACATCTCTATGGTTTTCAACTGATCACTAAAAACTGACCACTGAACACTACTTCCTAAAGATATTTAATAAACGTTTTTCGGCGGCAAATGATTTTTGGATCGAAGTTTTTCCAAAGCAAATGAATGGCGTGATTGTCTGCTAATTCTGGTGTTCGGATGCAATTTTGAATTCCTTTTTCGGTAAAAGTAGTATGGTATTCTTTGAAAATTATTGCGTGAACACCCTTATTTTGGTAATCAGGATGAACTCCGATGAGATAAAAAGTCACGTCTTTGCTATTGTTTCGAGCATTTAGTAAATGGAGAAATCCAAAAGGGAATAATTTTCCATTTGCTTTTTGCAAGGCTTTAGAAAAACTGGGCATTACAATGGCAAAAGCAACTAGATTTCCGTCTTTGTCTTCTACAAATTTGATGTATTCGGGATTGATAAAACTAATATATTTTTTCTTGAAATACTCTTTTTGGATGTCAGAAATCGCTACAAATGAAGACAAACTGGCATACGAAGCATTGAATAAATCGAACATTTTATCCACATAAGGCATTACGTCTTTGGTCTTTTTGAAATTAAGTGCTTTGAGTTGGTAACGTCTTTTTATCAATTCTTGTGCTTTGTCGAAATAGATTAATTTTACATTTTCAAAAGGGAATTTGTTTTCTAAATACTCCTTTTCAGTAACATAACCCAATTGCTCAAAATGAGTCGCATAATAAGGATGATTGTACCAAGTAATCATAGTTCCTAATTGGTCGAAACCTTCAGTAAGCACGCCAACTTTATCTAAATTTGAAAATCCCATTGGGCCTTCCACGTGTTCCAAATTGTTTTTTCGTCCTAATTCATATACTTTTTCAAGAAGTGCTTTGGTCACTTCTATGTCATTAATTACATCAAACCAACCAAATCGGACTTTCTTTTTTTGCTGGTCATTGACTTCGCTCCAATTAATGATTGTGGCTATTCTCCCTACTATTTCATTGTTTTTATACGCCAAATAAAAGGAAGCTTCTGCGTTTTCAAAAGCTGGATTTTTGGTTTTATCAAACGATTCTAATTCATCGACAATAATTGGCGGCACCCAAAATTCATTGTTTTTATATAATGAAAACGGAAATTTTATATATTCGGTTAGCTCTTTTTTTGTAATTGCTTCTTTTATTGTAATCATATTTTATTTTCCTTTTGAAGCTGGAACTTCATCAACTCGTTTTTTGCTTTTGTCTTTGTCTTTTCCTTTTTTACCCTTTCCTTTTTTATCTTTCTCAGATTTGTCTTTAGGATTTCTGAGCATTACTTCATTATAATTGTCATCAAAACGCCATGAAATTCCAATTCCTGCTACAAAAAGGGAAGGAGTATTTTTGAAGTTTACGGCTAAATTGGCATCAATTTGAATGTTTTCTTGAATTAAATAGGCTGCGCCACCACGAGCCACATTGTCTGCATAAAAATCACTCATATAGGCTTGTGTTTCCAAAAACCCAGTCCATCTTGGTGTAAATCCTCTTGTTAAAGTCAATATATAACCGTAAGATGGGTAATCAGTACTAATTTTGTCAGCTATAAAATTGGTTACAAATACAAATTTTCCAAATTGATTTTGAGTAATCAACATTGCTTTTGGACTAATTTTTGGGTCTGTTGGAAATGAAAATTCATTGTTCGATAAATTGATATTTAATCCGGCATAAACCCCAATAGATGGAATTAAACTTCTGAAATTAAATTTATGATTTGCTTTCCAACTGAACACATTTACTTTTTCCTCATAGTTTTTGTTGGGATCATAAATCAAGTATTTTGCTCCCAATGTTGTTTGTTTGAAGGCTTTTCTTCTATAACTTTCAAAATCAGTTTTATAGGTGTCATTTTGATATTGCAAATCGAGATTAAATTCTAATTGTTCCAAAAAAGCACCATATCTTAAACTTAAATCAGAGCCGACTCCTTTCGCTTCATAACCCAAAAAATCGTGTTTTTCGGTACTTCCGTAAAAACCCATTTCGGCTTGAATTACTGTTTTTCCTACTGAAAATGCTGCCATAGATTTCCCTGGGCGATTGGAATTGATTACATCTGTAAATTGCGCATTCAGTATTGATGTTGAAAATACTGCTAACATTAGATAAAAAATAGTGCTTCGAGTCATAATTTTGGGTTTAATTTTAATTCAATTCAAATGTACCATAATTTATTTATTTATTTAAGAATCAAATTTTAAAATTGTTGCGTAATTTGTAAATTGATTTATTATTTTTGCATAAATTATTTTGATTATGGAAACGGCTTCTTTTGCAGGTTTTATTGAAACTATTTGCTACATATTAATGTTTTATTATGTTTTTAAATTTTTGGCGCGTTTACTTTTGCCAATAATGGTCAAAAAAGTAGTTGAAAAAGCAGGTCAAAATTTCCAACAACAATACCAAAACCAACAAAATCCTAACAATCAAGAGGAAAAAGTTTCTAGTACTTCGTCAACATCAAAGCCTCGTGAAACTAAAAAAGTAGGTGAATATGTAGATTTTGAAGAAATAGATTAGGCGTGAATTGCATTTGCTTTTTTAAATTCAGATTTGTTTAATTTATTTTTTACTTTTACAGTCATCTAAAAATAAAAAATGAAAAGATTAGAAAGTATTTATCCTCACGCTATTGCCGTTATTGGTTTTATTTTAATTTCCCTATTATATTTTTATCCAGTTCTTCAAGGCAAGAAAATTGCACAATCCGATATTGCCCAATATACAGGAATGGCAAAGGAACAAAATGACTTCCGAGCTACTGAAAACGCTGAACCGTATTGGACAAATTCTGCTTTTGGTGGAATGCCAACATATCAATTAGGAGCCAATTATCCACACGAATATATCAATAAATTTGATGCTAGTCTTCGATTTTTGCCAAGACCAGCCGATTATTTATTCCTTTACTTCTTAAGTTTTTATGTCTTATTATTAGTTTTAAAAGCAGATCCTTTGAAAGCCTTTTTCGGAGCATTGGCTTTTGGTTTTTCGACCTATTTGATAATAATTCTTGGTGTCGGTCATAATGCAAAAGCACACGCTATTGCTTATATGCCGTTAGTTGTTGCAGGCGTTCTCTTGGTTTTCCAACGCAGATTTCTTGTTGGTGGTTTGCTTACAATGATAGCCGCAGCCTTGGAATTGAATGCCAATCACTTTCAAATGACCTATTATTTGTTGTTTTTAATTCTAATAATTTCGGTTTATTACATTTATAATTATGCCAAAGAAAAGGATTTCAAGACCTTACTTTATTCGTTGGGAGTTTTTGCAATTGCAGGAATTTTAGCGATTGGTGCGAATGCTACTAATTTATTGGCTACAGCCGAATATGCAAAATACAGCACACGTGGAAAAAGTGAATTAACCTTTAGTCCAGACGGATCCAAAAGTGTTTCTGATAATGCTATGTCACACGAATACATTACCGAATACAGTTACGGAATTGCGGAAAGTTTCAACTTGATTTCACCTCGAATTTTTGGAGGTTCCAATGGAGAAAATATTGGAACAAATACAGCTATGTATGAATTCTTAATTGGTAAAAGTGTTCCTGAAGAACAAGCGAAAGATTTCGTTTCGAGTATGCCTGCTTATTGGGGTGACCAACCTATTGTTGCTGCGCCAGCGTATATTGGAGCTGTAGTTTTCTTCCTTTGTTTGTTGGCATTATTTATTGATAAACGCAAAATCAAGTATATTTTTGTTGCGGGAGCTTTGGTTTCTTTGGTACTTTCTTGGGGAAAAAACTTCCCGATTTTGACTGATTTCTTTATAGATTTTGTTCCAATGTACAACAAATTTAGAGCCGTTTCATCAATTCAAGTCGTATTAGAATTGTGTATTCCGGTTCTTGCAATTATGGGATTACAATCCTTTTTTAAAGAAGAAAAAGACCAACAATTGAAAGGTTTATATACTTCTGGTGGTGTTTTTATTGGAATAATAGCTTTTCTATTAGTAATTAAAAGTCAGTTTAATTTTTCGGGTGGAAGTGATGCTTATTTTCTACAGAATTACGGTCCTGAATTTGTAGATGCTTTAAAAGAAGATAGAAAAAGTTTGTATTCTGCTGATTTATTGCGTTCTGGGTTTTTAGTTTTGGTTGCTTTTGGAACTTTATGGTTTTTCATAAAAAACAAATTTGCCAAAAATACTATAATTATTTTAGTTGGAATTATAATGATTGCTGACTTGTTTTTTATTGATAAAAATTATTTGAATGCTAAGAATTTTGTTAACCCAAGTGAAGTTGACGTTCCATTTCAACCCACCGCTTCTGATTTAGAAATTCTTAAAGATACGACTCACTACCGCGTTTTTGAAGTAGATGGAAATATGTCAAATGCGAGAACTTCCTATTTTCATCAATCAATTGGTGGTTACAGTGCGGTTAAACCTCGTAGAATGCAGCAATTATTTGATTATCAAATTGCAAAAAACAATTCAGAAGTTTTGAATATGTTGAATACAAAATACATTATTCAAACGGATTCGACTGGCGCAGCATTTCCAACGTCTAATCCAAATGCAAATGGAAATGCGTGGTTTGTTCAAAAAGTGAAATTTGTAAATTCATCAGATGAAGAAATGAAAGCATTGGACAGTTTAGATACCAAAAATGGCGCAATTGTAAACCAAAAAGAATTTGGAACACAATTGAAAAACACCACTTTTGTAAAAGATAGTTTGGCAACAATTACGATGACTAGTTATAAACCAAATCATTTGAAATATACTTCTAATAACCCAAATTCAGGGTTAGCCGTTTTCTCAGAAATGTATTATGCTGATGGCTGGAATGCTTTTATTGACGGAAAAAAAGCAAGTCACTTTAGAGCTGATTATGCATTACGAGCAATGGAAATTCCTTCTGGCAAACATAGTATTGAATTCAAATTTGAACCTCAAGTCGTAAAAACTGGTAGTATAATCGCAATGATAAGTTCAATTTTGATGTTGTTTTTATTGATTGGCGGAATTTATATGGAAAGAAAGAAATGAAAGTTTGTTGTATAATATTTATTTGTAAATTTGATATAACAATTACCAGTAAATAATATTTTTTTAATATTCAAAATGGAAAAACTTACATTACATCATGCACATCCAAAAATAATGGAAGCCAGATACATAGAAGAAATTAGAAAAATGTCGCCACAACAACGTTTTGAAAAATTGATGGCTATTATTGAAATTTCATATCTCTTGAAAACAGCAAAAAAATCATCAAAATAATTCAATGAATAGTCAAATAATTGAAATATGGAAATACTTTTCTATAAATAGAGTTAAGTATTTAACTATCGGTGGATTTGCAGTAAATATCTATGGTTATGGACGAAATACAGGTGATATTGATATCTTTATTGAAGATTCAATTGAAAATCGTGAGAATTTGCGAGAGGCTTTGAAACAGTCAGGAATTGGAGATTTTGAAAACATGAGCACAATTCAATTTATTCCTGGTTGGACTGATATTTCCTTAAATTTTAATTTGAGATTAGATATTATGACTTCCGTAAAAGGTTTAGAAAATAAAACGTTTGAACAACTTTTAGAAAAAGCGTACATAGCGGAAATTAACGATATTCCAGTTTATTTTATAGATTATGAAAATTTAATCATTGCCAAAAAAGCAGCAAACAGACCCAAGGATATTTTAGATATTGAAGAGTTGGAGAAGCTAAACAAAAAAATATAAATTAGAATTATGAAGCAGTTATTCAGATTAGAATCATTTCAAAAGATATTGTTTTATATGTTCCTAATAGGATTTATAATAGGCGTTTTATATGGTGTTCATACTTTAACTAACAAACTATGGTATTATTCTATAATACCATTTTTACCAGTTTTATATATTATCGTTAAAGGAATGTATAAGAATGTTCCGTATTTTATCAATGACTTCAAGTTAATTGATTTTAAACAATAGATATTGGAACAAAATAAACTTCTCATCATAACCTATTATTGGCCACCAGCAGGAGGGCCAGGAGTGCAGCGTTGGTTAAAGTTTGTCAAATATTTACCTGATTTTGGCTTGCAACCCATTGTTTATATTCCTGAAAATCCAACCTATCCAATTGTTGATGAGGCTTTGCTTTCCGAAGTTTCTAGTCAAGCGATAATCATTAGAAATAAAATTGTTGAACCGTATCAATGGGCTTCATTTTTATCTAAGAATAAAACAAAAAAAATCAGTTCAGGAATTATTCCTAATAAGCGAAAACAATCAGTATTAGAACAATTTTTACTCTGGATTCGAGGAAATATTTTCATTCCTGACGCACGAGTTTTGTGGGTGAAACCATCGGTAAAATTTTTAGAAAAGTACATTTCAGAAAACGGAATTACCACGATTATAACTTCGGGACCGCCACATAGTTTGCATTTAATTGGATTAGAATTAAAGCGAAAGTTAAACGTGAAATGGGTCGCTGATTTTCGGGATCCTTGGACAACAATCGGGTATCATAAAGCCTTGAAATTATCTGATTTTGCAGTTAATAAACACAAGGAGTTAGAACATAAAGTTCTGAATTCGGCGGATTTAATTTTAGTTACAAGCCCAACCACAAGAACTGAATTCAAGCAAATTACTTCAAAACCGATTGAAGTAATCACGAATGGTTATGATGTTGAAAAAATTGGAAATCAAATTTTAGACAGAAAATTTTCGTTGTCTCATATTGGTTCATTTTTATCCGAAAGAAATCCTAGAATTTTATGGGAAAGCATTTCAGAATTAATAAGAGAAAATCCAATATTTGCGTCGTATTTCCAATTGAAATTAATTGGTGCCGTGAGCCAGGAAGTTTTAGATGCGATTTCCTTATTTCAATTGCAAAATTACGTTGTTAATTTGGGTTATGTTTCTCACGATGAAGCGATTGTTCAGCAAAAAAAATCTCAGGTTTTGTTGTTAATTGAGATAAATTCTGAGGATACCAAAAGCATCATTCCGGGAAAATTATTTGAATATATGGTTTCAGAAAGACCTATAATTGGGATTGGACCAAAAGGTTCTGATTTTGCAGAAATTATTACAGATACTAATACAGGAATCTTTGTTGATTATTCCGAAAAAGACAAACTTAAAAATGTGATTTCTACTTATTTCAGTCAGTTTTTAGAAGGAAATTTAAAATCTCACGCTGTTGGTTTACAAAAATATTCCAGACGAAATTTAACGGAAAAGCTCGCTAATTTGCTAAAAAGATAAAATGGGAATCGTAATAAACCAATCCATAAAAAACACAATAATTACCTATTTTGGTTTTGGAATTGGTGCGATAAACGCCTTGTTTTTATACACGATTTTCTTGGGTAAAATGCATTATGGAATTGTAGCTTTTGTACTTTCTGCTGCGAATATTATGATGCCGTTAATGGCTTTTGGCGTTCAAAACACTTTAATTCGGTTTTATTCCAAATACAATTCAGATGCAGAACGCGAAAAGTTTCTGAGTTTTATGCTCTTTATTCCATTAGTTATCATACTTTCAATAACTGCTATTTTATATTTTTTCTATCCTCAAATTACTTTTTATATTTTAAATGAAAATCCAAATATTGCACCATTTTTATGGTTAATTCCTATAGTTGGGATTTTTATGGGTTATTTTGAAATTTTTTATGCTTGGGTAAAAGTACATTTTCAATCTGTTTTTGGCAATTTTTTGAGTGAAGTTGCGACTAGGGTAATCATACTTTTTTTACTTTTATCGGTAAGTCAAAATTGGATTCAAAAAGCCACGTTTGTTTATTCACTTTCAGCTGTTTATGGATTTCAATGTTTCGCAATGATGGTATTTGCAATGCGAGTAAAAATGCCCGTTTTTAAATTTCAATTTCCTAAAAATACTAAAGAAATTTTCAATTATTCCTTTTTTATTATTGCCACAGGAACCGTTTCTGTTATGCTTATTGATTTCGATAAAGTGATGATTCCAGCCTATCAAAATATTAGTAATAACGCTTTTTATTCGGTTGCAGTTTTTATTGCGATGGTTATTGCGGTTCCAAGTCGGGCGATGATGCAAATTATTTATCCTGTTACGGCGCAATTATTAAATGAAAATAAGTTTGAAGAATTGGATGTTTTGTATAAAAAAAGTGCCATAAATCTTCAAGTTTTTGGGGGTTTGATTATGCTTGGTATTTTCTTGAATTGCAAAGAACTATATCAGTTAATTCCTCAAGAATATTCGGGTGGAATAGCGGTTGTTTTTCTAATTGGATTATCTAAATTCTATGATTTGATTTTAGGAAACAACGCTGCGATTATTCTAAACACAAAATATTATCGATGGTTTTTATTTTTCGGAATCGTTTTGGTTCTTTCAATGATTGTGTTGTATATGATTTTAATCCCGATTTACGGTATTGTTGGAGCCGCTTTAGCAACTTTAATTGCGGTATTTATTTACAATACGGTTAAATTACTTTTTGTATTTTGGAAAATGAATTTGTTTCCATTTACGATTAAAACAGTTTTTTCATTTGGAATTATAACCCTTGTTTTTCTGATGTTTTATTTTTGGGATTTTAACTTTCATCCAATACTAAATATAGTTTTTAAATCGATTTTAATTACAATTGTATATGGTTTTTTGAATTATAAATTGAAAATTTCTATTGAAATGAATGAAGTTTTTGATAAACTTAAATCTAAAGTAAAATTTTAATCTCGTTTTTTTACTACTGTTTTAATGCGAATTCTTATTCACTTTAGTATCTTCGCTAATCAATTATTTATACATTCGATTCAATGAAGCATTTTTTCACCTATTTAGTAATGATTTTATTTTCTATATTTCCTGCTTTTCAGGTAAAAGCTCAGGTTTTTAATTCAAATTATGCTTCAGTTGTAAATCAATGTTCTGCGACTAATGTTTTGTCAAATTTAACTGAATATGAAGGTTTAGGTGTAAAACGAAGAGGTACAGTTTCTCTTGATAATACATTGACTTGGTTGAAAAATAAGTATTTGAGTTATGGTTATACCGCAAGTCAAATTACCGAAGATTCCTATACTTATTCTGGTTCTACAGCGGTTTGCAAGAATTTAATTGTGACAAAAATCGGTACTGTTTATCCAGATATTTTTGTAATTATTGACGGGCATTATGATTCAATAAATGGCACAGGGACTAACGATAATGGAAGTGGATTGGTTTGTATTTTGGAAGTTGCAAGATTATTGAAAAATATTCCAACAAAATATTCCATAAAATTCATTAATTTTAGTGGTGAAGAAGACGGATTAAAAGGCAGTCAGCATTTTGTAACTTCTGTTGTGAATAGTACAACGCCAAAAATGAATATTAAATTAGTTTTCAATTTAGATGAAGTTGGCGGTGTTGCAGGAATGATTAATAATACGATTACTTGCGAACGAGATTTGTCAAATCCAACATCAAACAACGCTGCTTCCAATACAATTACCAATGAATTAATGACTTGTGTTGGTTTGTATTCGCCACTAGGTACTTTTTTAGATCGTGCTTATGCTTCGGATTATATGTCGTTTCAAAGTAACAATGAGATAATTACTGGTTTTTTTGAAAAAAATGAAACTACACACAAGCATACTGCTACCGATTTGTTGGTTAATATGGATCCTACCTATAATTATAATGTCGCCAAAGCAGCAATAGGTGCGATGTTGCATTTTGCAGTTGTGGATACTTCACTATCAAACGAAGAATTTGAAGCTGGTTTTCAAGGTAGTTTTTTCCCAAATCCAACGAAAGACTTTTTGAATATCAATTGTGGAAAATTGGATAGAAATTACACTTTTAACTTGGTTGATTTACAAGGAAAGACGGTTTTTTCTAAAGTATTTGAGCAAGCAAAACAAACGGAATCAATTGCTGTTGCAGATTTTAGTAAAGGAATGTATCTTGCCGTTATTGTTTCTGGAAATAAAAGATTTACTAAGAAAATCGTAATTGAATAAACAAAAAAAATCTTCATTACGAAGATTTTTTTTGAATGTTGATGAAATCTTAAATCTAGATATATCCGAGATTTGCGTTAGGGATTGAAGTGAAAATCCCAAGCTTTTTTGCTTGGATTGTAACGGAAAGCCCGGCCCTTTTGGGAACGCCCAAAATAAAATTATAAAATTAGTTTTTAATTATTTTACCAAAACCAACAGTTTCGTCCATTGCTATTTTAATGAAATACAATCCGCTTGCCAAATTTTCTACATTTACATTAAATAATTGGCTGTCTGAAAGTTCCTGTTCAAGAACTATTTTCCCTGAATAATCTATAATTTGGTAGCTCACTTTTGAAGCTGATTTCGCTAATGAAATGGTTACAATTCCATTTGTCGGATTAGGATATAGTTGGAATAATCCTTTGGAATTATCAGCCAATCCCATTGTTGACAGCGTAATTGGGCGGCTAATTTCGTCCCAACTTTTGTTAGAATTTTCAATATACAATGCAACGTTATAGTTTCCCGTAGCTGCGTAAGTATGCGAAGGATTTTGTAGCGTGCTGGTTGTGCCATCGCCAAAATCCCAAGCCCAAGATGTTGCACCCAAACTCGTGTCTGTGAAGTTGATTGTCAACGCATTAGGCACAGAGGTATAGTCGGCAGTTGGCTTGTGTTGCTTCCATAAAAATGAAGTTGAGCGATCTAAAACAATTGGCCAATAGGTATTTCCACCAGTTGTTGCATCCCAAGTTCCATTAGAAACGCCATAAAATTCGTGACCAACACCAGGAACAAAATAGGTTTCTTTATTGGTTGAATTAAATGTGTTTAATCGATTATTTATAAGATTGCTTCCATCTGTAGTTGGCAAAGAAGTGTAGCCAAAGGGACTTCCATTGTTAAAAGGAACCGTTGTGTCATCCTCACCGTGAATTAGAAAAACGGGAGTATTATTATTTGAAGAGATTAAATTAGTACTTTGAACAGCGCCCCACATTGAAATTACGGCATCGGGTTTTCCATTAAAGCTAAGATTTGCACCAATGTCAAAACCACCTAAATTGGGAGCTTGATGGAAAAATGGAAAAGTTACATTTGTATAATCATACGTGCCAGCTTCAATAGGTTTCTCAGAAATTTCATCTAAATAAATACTGTGCAAAGCGATAAATGCACCGGCACTGCTTCCAACAAAATACACTTTATTAGGATCGATTCCGTAAGTTGTAGCATTGGCTCTAAAATAACGAATGGCAGTTCTACCATCTTGCAATCCTCTGTAAACGGCTCTTGTAGAGTGCATTGCGGTATTTCCTAAAACGATATTAAATCCTTGGCGGTAATCAATTGTGGCGGTGACATATCCTTTTCGAGCGAAATAATCACAAAAAGCCATCATATCATCAACATTTTTACTTCCTGTATAAAAGCCACCAGGATGTGCAAAAATAATTACTGGTCGGTTTGTAAAAGTGTCACCTTGCGGTTTATACACATCCATCACTAAATTTTGATTGGTTGTGCTTTCTTCCACAGTATATAGCGGCCCGTCAATAAAAGGTGCCGAACCATAAACCACATTTTGCGATATGGTTGATGCTGGAAAAAGGGTGTTTGTATATCTATACCGTTGAGAAAATCCTAAAAATTGAATTAGGAGCAATGCGAATAATAGTAATTTTTGTTTCATAAATTCAGTATTTAGCATCAAATATAACTAAAAATTGAATTTTTATAACTTATTA
The DNA here is from genome assembly GCA_044373975.1 of Flavobacterium sp. Classification (GTDB taxonomy): domain Bacteria; phylum Bacteroidota; class Bacteroidia; order Flavobacteriales; family Flavobacteriaceae; genus Flavobacterium. The sequence continues at coordinate 13,130 of JBILPJ010000024.1, forward strand.
TATCAAAAAAGTTATAGAATGAACTTTAAAGCTTTTCTTTTAAATATTTCCCTGTAATAGAAGCTTTGTTTTTGATGATTTCTTCGGGAGTTCCAACGGCTAATATTTGACCTCCATTTTCACCACCTTCAGGACCTAAATCGATAATGTAATCCGCACATTTTATCATATCTAAATTGTGTTCTATTACAATTATTGAATGTCCTTTGTCGATTAATGCATCAAAAGAAGTTAGTAATTTTTTAATATCGTGAAAATGCAATCCTGTGGTTGGTTCGTCAAAAACAAACAATGCTTTATCTTTTGTGCTTCCTTTTACAAGAAAAGATGCTAATTTAATTCTTTGCGCTTCACCACCTGAAAGCGTGGAAGAGGATTGTCCTAATTGAACATATCCCAATCCGACATCTTGCAAAGGTTGTAGTTTTTGAACTATTTTGGTGAGATTTGCTGCTTTAAAAAATTCTAATGAATCGTCAACTGTCATTGTCAAAATGTTGTCGATATTTTTTCCTTCAAAATAAACTTCAAGTACTTCTTTTTTGAATCGTTTTCCGTTACAAGCATCGCAAGGCAACTGCACATCCGCCATAAATACCATTTCAACATTTATAGAACCTTCGCCTTTGCAGGCTTCACAGCGACCTCCGTCAACATTAAAGGAAAAATGTTTGGGCTGATACCCTCGAATTTTAGATAATTTTTCTTTAGCATATAAATCTCTAATATCGTCATAAGCCTTAATATAGGTAACAGGATTTGAACGGGAACTTCTTCCAATTGGATTTTGATCGACATATTCAATGTGCCTAATTTTGTGATAATAGCCTTGCATTTCTGTAAATTGACCCGCTTTTTCTCCAATGCCATCTAATTTCTTTTGCATTGCAGGAAACAAAATTTTCTTTACCAAAGTACTTTTCCCACTGCCTGAAACTCCCGTAATCACAGTTAAAACTTCCAATGGAAATTTGACATCTACATTTTGCAAATTATTTTCCCGAGCTCCTAAAATTTCGATATAAGTTCCCCATTTTCTTCGGATTCTTGGCACAGCAATTTCTAAATTTCCATTTAAATACTTAGCCGTTAGCGAATCAGATTTTAGAATTTCAGCAAAAGTTCCCTGTGCGACCAATTCACCGCCGTGAGTTCCAGCTTCCGGGCCAATATCAATAATCATATCGGCAGCTTTCATAATATCTTCATCGTGTTCAACAACGATTACAGTATTTCCTAAATCTCGAAGTGAAAGCAGCACTTTTATCAATCTTTCGGTATCTTTTGGATGTAATCCAATGCTTGGTTCGTCCAAAATATACATAGATCCCACCAAACTACTACCCAAAGAAGTTGCCAAATTGATGCGTTGTGATTCGCCTCCAGATAATGTAGCGGAATTTCTATTTAATGTTAAATAATCCAATCCTACATCAACTAAAAACTTTAATCGACCATTAATTTCTATTAAAAGTCGTTTTGCAACCTTTTGATCAAAATCATTTAATTCTAATTTTTCAAAGAAAGTTACCAGTTTTTTGATGGATAAATCAACCAAGTCAGAAACTGTTTTTTCTCCAATTTTAATATAAGAAGCTTCAATTCGGAGGCGTTTTCCTTTGCAAGAATGGCATTTTGTTTTGCCACGATACCTTGATAACATTACCCGATTTTGAATTTTATAATTTTTATCTTCTAATTCTTTGAAAAAAGGATTCAGACCAGTAAAATACTTGTTTCCGCTCCAAAGAACTGCTTTGTCTTCATCCGATAATTGGTAATACGGTTTGTGAATTGGAAAATCAAATTTATAGGCATTATTGACCAATTCGTCCCGATACCAGCCCATACTTTCACCACGCCACGCATAAATGGCATTTTCATAAATAGACAAAGCCGTATTTGGGATTACTAATTCTTCATCAATTCCGATAACGTTTCCATAACCTTCACATACTGGGCAAGCTCCGTAAGGATTATTAAAACTGAACAAATGAACATTGGGTTCTAAAAACGAAATTCCATCCAATTCAAAATTATTGCTAAAACTAAAACGTTTATCAGTTGCAACTTCTTGTAAATAGCAAATTCCTTTTCCTTCATAAAAACCAGTTTGTACCGCATCGGCAAGCCGATTGAAAAAATCTTCTTCTTCTTTGATTACAATTCGGTCAATGATCAGTAAAACTTCTTTTTTGTCTAAAGAATGTGCGTCGATTTCGTCCAAACGAATCATTTCATTTTTAACCAAAATCCTTGCAAAACCTTGTTGTAACAATGCTTTTAATTTATCTTCTAAAGCTCTGCCTTTTTCTAAATGAATAGGAGCGAGGAGGAGCCATTTGCTATCCATTTCTAATGATTTCACTGTATTTATAACATCAGAAACTGTGTTTTTCTTTACTTCCAAACCTGAAATTGGAGAATAGGTTTTACCAATTCGAGCAAATAAAAGTTTTAAATAATCGTAAATTTCGGTTGAAGTTCCTACGGTTGAACGTGCATTGGTAGTATTTACTTTTTGTTCAATTGCAATTGCTGGCGCAATACCTTTAATGTATTCAACTTTTGGCTTGTCTAATCTTCCTAAAAATTGACGTGCATAAGACGATAAACTTTCTACATAACGTCGTTGCCCTTCAGCATATAATGTATCAAAAGCCAAACTCGATTTCCCAGAACCTGACAATCCGGTAATAACCACTAATTTATTGCGAGGAATAGCAACATCAAGGTTTTTCAAGTTGTGAACTTGAGCTCCTTTAATAATAATATTTTTCTTAGGTTCGAGTTTTGAAATGTCAGTTTTAATCATAGCCAAATTTGAATGAGTGCAAAGATAATTAATTATAATATGACAAACTTACAACAAAAGTTAAACTGTTAAATTGACAGTTATTTTCATCACTATTTATTGATGTATTATTTATTTGATTATTTATTTAAATTATTCATTTTTATAGAATTTATGTTTTTTTACGCTTTTTTTTGGTTTTTATATCATTTATTTTCCGCCAAAATTTACGAAATCGAAATAGTTAACCATTACATTACCACAACATTTTTTAATTAAATACAATTTAAAATTTCTTTAAATGTTAATATTTTTATCCTTAAACTATTGTTATGACTGATTTTGCTGATTATTTTAATTTAAATGATATTTTTTTTAAATGTATAGTTTTTATATACTTTGTGAATATATATTAAACAACAATGATTTTTAAATTTGATTAATAACTTTTAAAAAAAAACAATTATGAAAAAAATTACTTTTATTATTTATTTATTCTCATTAATAATGGGAATTCATCAAACCTCTGCACAAACCTACAATTTATTAGAATCTTTTAATGGTACAGGTTTACAGGGTACTTTTGGAGGCGCAACTGCCGTGTATGCTACTGATCCAGTAGGTTCTGATCAAGTTATTAAATTAACCAATAATGGAACTGAAGTTTGGCAAGGTCTAGATGTTACTTTGCCTACAAATTTCAGACTTACTGCCGCAACCCAATTGACAATGCAGTTAGATGTTTATTCAACTACTGCAATAACTATAGCCCCAAAAGCTCAAGGTGGAGTTGCAGGAGCTCCAGAGTCTGTTACAACCGCTACCCATAATGGATCTGGATGGCAAACTTTAACGTTCACTTTTAACCAAAGCTTAGATAATAAAGTACCTGCAAATGGTGATTATTCTGATTTTGCTCTACACATTAATTGGAATGTTGCTAATAATTATTATGGTGCACCAGATGGAAGAATATTTTATATTAAAAATCTTAAAGGTCTTAGTGCTATAGCGCCAGTCGTTCCTGCGCCTACTGTTGCTGCTCCAACACCTCCTGTAAGAGTAGCTACTGATGTAATTTCAATATTTAGCAACGCATACAGCCCCGTTACTTTAGCTGAGTTACCAACGGGTTGGTCACAAAGTACATTTACTGCTTTACAAATTCAAGGAAATGATACTTGGAAATTTGTGGGCGAATTTTTAGCAATGGTTACAAATTATGGTAGTGGCATCAACTTATCTTCTATGGAAAAAATGCATATTGATTATTGGACCCCAGATAGTAACCCTATTGGCGTAAAAATAGTTAATACTGTGGATGTTGGCGAAGCTTTTTCTTTTCTTGGAACTAGTACAGTTACAGGTTCATGGCAGAGTTTAGATATTGACATGTCGGCTTTTATTTTATTAACCAATAAAACAAAAATTACTCAATTGCTAATTGACCCAACAGGACCAGCTACTGTTTACATAGATAATTTTTATTTTTGGAAAGCTCCATTAAGTTTAAATACTTTTGACACTCCTAAAATAAAAATGTATCCAAACCCAACTTCATCCGTTTTCACAATTGAAGCGAATGAAGTAGTTGAAAGCGTTTCTTTATTTAATGTTCTAGGTCAAGAAGTTCTATCAAAAAATCCTAATAGTAATTCAGTTACTTTAGATACTGCAAGCCTTCAAACTGGAGTTTATGTAGTAAAAACAACTATTGGAGGAGTTTCTTCTACTTCAAGAATTGTTAAAAAATAAGTTTAGATTTTAGTTTTAATTATAAAAACACGTTCTGAAAAGAGCGTGTTTTTTTTGCTATCTACTATTTTTTTGTCATTTGTAATTGTTTTATTACCTTTATAATTGAATTCCCCTTAATCCTAAATTAAACAATGAAAATTAAATTTACTCAATTTCTATTTGTGCTACTATTTCTAAGTGCTTCCTTGTCTTTTAGTCAGGAATTACCACCAATTGTAAAATACAGCCCAACTACTTATGGAGCAGGAAATCAAAACTGGATGATTTCACAGGACAAAAACAACTTTATTTTCTTTGCTAATAATGAAGGGCTTTTGGAATATAATGGCTCAAATTGGACTTTATATCCCTCTCCAAATGAAACAATTATTCGTTCTGTAAAAGTTATTGACAATAAAATTTATACGGGTTGCTATATGGAATTTGGATATTGGGTTCGTCAATCTAACGGACAATTACAATACACTTCTCTTAGTAAAGCAATAAAAAGTAAAATCCAAGACGATGAACAATTTTGGAATATTCTAAATTATGATCAATGGGTTATTTTTCAATCTCTAAATAAGATTTTTATTTACGATACCAAAACTGGAAAATTCAACATTATAACTCCTAAAAATGGTATTGTAAAATCGTTTAGAACTAATAATTCTATCTATTTTCAAACGATTAATGAAGGACTTTATGAAATTGAAAATGGAAAAAGTA
>JBILPJ010000025.1:0-18318 GCA_044373975.1 Flavobacterium sp.
AGAATACAATCCAGTACGAATAGGACTTTCAAATTTGTGATTCAATTCTTCGTAATATCTGGTTGGCTCAATTGAATTTACATCAACATATTTGTAAACAATTTCGTGAATCCAAAAGTCATAAAAGTGCAATCCAATAAACGCTAAAACTACTAATCCAGAAACAATCATATTTCTTGATGCCCAAGAAGCATTTGCAGCTCCGTTGTATTTTGCATAAGCAATAGGTCTTGAACTACGATTTTTTAATTCTAAAACCATTCCCATTACGAAATGAAAAATTACACCTGCAACCAAAACAGGCTGCATTACGAATTGAATTATTGGATTATAACCCATAAAATGTGATGCAATATTGAAAGCATCCGCACTCAAAACCGAAGTAAAGTTGATAGCAAAATGCAAAGTAAGAAATGTAATCAAAAAAAGTCCCGAAAGTGCCATTGCAACTTTCTTCGCAATCGAGGACTTTAATACTGTAGAATTGGCCATAATAAAAACAATTTTTATATAATAATCCACAAAAATAATCATAAATGAAACATACTACAACCTTTTCGTAGTTATTTATAATGATTTTAAAGTGTTTTGGACAATTGCATATTTATTGTTGAAAGTTTTTACAATTATTCAATGAATTAATGAAAATTCAATAAAAAACGAAATTTCATTTTATGCAATTAATATGTTTTTGTTACATCTTCGTCAATTACAATTATGAAAGTTGCTTTATTATAATTTTCAGCTTCTAATTTTGAAATGTCTTTTTGAGAAACAGTTGCAATAGTAATTATATTCAAATTTGGATTTTGTTGTTTCAAATACCAATAAATTCCCTCAAAATTATCACTGTGATACGAACCGTTATAATGAATGAAAAGAGAATTTTCGGTTCGGTTTTTATTTACGAAATACGCCATTGTTGCATCTTTCACGGCTTGTGCTTTCGGAAGATTTTCGCCTCCGTGACCACCCATTTCCTGAACCATTTTTGCATATCCAGGCAATGTTGCATCATATAAAATAGGTAACGGCGCAATCCACGTTTTTTCCTCATCTGATAATTTATCCAAAACTTCAAATCCATTTTTGAAAACTAAACTTGCGAATCTTCGCGGAATATTTGAGGCAACAAAAACGAGATTTTTTTCCTTTGCAAAATCAACTAATGGTTTATAATCAGTTTTATAATTTGGCCAAAGTCGGGCTGTGCTGTCTAACTTTTTCTGATTTATTTCATCTTTCAAATACTGATTGACTTGTTTTTGATTATCAGCTTCTAGCATTTCTGCTCCTAAAACCAAGTTCCTTTTTTCACTTAAATCTTTTGTAATTTCTAATTCAAGCCAATGAGCGATCGAATTATCGTGGTATTCTCCAAACAAAAGCACATCTGATTTTTGGGAACTGTTTATTATTTTTTTATAACAAACTTTCTTGCCATTTTGATTAAAAATCTGATACGATTGTTTGTTTTGAGCTGGTGAAACTGTAAAGAAACCCATCGAAAAAATCAAAAATATTGTTTTCATAAAAGAACATTTGTTAAATTAAAATCTCTGCTAAATTAACTAAATAAACGCTTGTAACAATATAAAATTATTAAATTCATAGTAGAACTTACCGTTTATTTTTAATATCGTAAAAATGATATAACTTCCCATTTTTAGGGCTTAAATACACTATAACATCGCTTTCATCTTTGTAATTTTACAAAAAAATTGAAAATGAAATTCGGAATTGACGCTATTGCATTTGATGTAGCAAAAATACATTTACCTATACATACTTTGGCGAAAGCCAGAAATATCGACCCTGAAAAGTTAGAAAAAGGCTTGGGTTTACTCAAAATGACTTTGCCAGACGCACATCAAGATACTGTTGTTTTTGGCGCCAATGCTTTAACAAAATTAATCATTAATTCAAATGTCAATTTAGAGGATATTGCCCGGATTTATGTTGGAACTGAAAGTGCAATCGACAGTTCAAAACCAATCGCTTCCTATTTAGTTGCTTTGATGGAACAAAAATTTGGCGAAAATACTTTGTCCGAATGTGATGTTGTCGATTTTACATTTGCTTGTATTGGCGGTGTTGATGCAATGCAAAACTGTATTGATTTTGTACGATTAAATCCAACGAAAAAAGCAATTGTGGTAACTACGGATATTGCAAAATACGATTTAAATTCTACTGGCGAATATACGCAAGGTGCAGGTGCAGTCGCTTTGTTGATTAGTTCAAATCCACAAATTATAGCTTTTGATACCAATTGGGCAACCAACACAAAAGGAGTTTTTGATTTTTTCAAACCGTATCGCACCCTTTCAAAAGAAGAAATTACTGGAAATTCAAACAATGAAAATTGGTTCGATAATTTAGAAGCTGAAATTGAAATTCACAAAGACCAACCTGTTTTTGACGGTCAATATTCCAACCAATGTTATATGGATAGAACGAGAAACGCTTATTTTTCATTTAAGAAAAATGCCAATTCTTCCACTTCGGTTTATACTTCTTGGAAAAGCATAATTATGCACTTGCCATATTCCTTTCAAGGGCGCAGAATGTTATCTGAAATCTATGCTTTGGATCACGAAAATCAAATTATTTCGGGAAACGAAGATGCGTCTGAATATCAAAATAAATTAAAAGAAATTAGTAAATCTGAGGAATACCGAAACTTTGTAAACGAAAAATTGCAGCCCGCAGAAATAGCATCTTCCTTAATTGGGAATTTATATACGGGTTCTATATTTATGGGATTTTTGTCAACATTAGCTCATTTTCACGATACTAAAATTGATGTTTCCAATGAAAAATTTGGGTTTTTAGCTTATGGAAGTGGTTCTAAATCTAAAGTTTTTGAAGGCACAATTCAACCCAATTGGTCTGCGGCTGTTGCCAATGTAAATCTGTTTGAAACATTAGAAAATAGTTTTGAAATTGGATTTGAGTCGTATGAAAAACTGCATAAAAAAGAACAAAAACAAAGCATTCAATCCCCAAAAAGCGAGTGGATATTGTATAAAATAGAAAATGAAAATCCGAACTTAATTGGTGCTCGATATTACAAATGGATTGATTAGATTTGCAGTCTAATTTTTCCATTATGAAATACCATCAAATTGAACGTAATTTATTTATAAAAAATCGCGCAAAGTTCTCGGCACAAATGAAGCCGAAAAGTGTGGCGGTTTTCAATTCTAACGATATTTATCCAGTTTCTGCCGATAGCACATTGCCATTTGCGCAACATCGAGACATTTTTTACTTGTCTGGCGTAGATCAAGAAGAAAGCATTTTGTTGCTATTTCCTGATGCACCATACGAACACCAACGCGAGATTTTGTTTCTAAAAGAAACCAACGAACACATTGCGATTTGGGAAGGTGAAAAACTTTCTAAAGACCGAGCATTTGAAGTTTCAGGAATAAAAACCGTGTATTGGTTGCAAGATTTCGAGAAGATTTTATTCGAAATGATGACACATTCCGAGACGATTTACATCAACACCAATGAGCATTATCGCGCCTCAGTGGAAACAGAAACTCGGGAAGCCCGTTTTGTAAAATGGTGGAAAGAGAAATATCCGGCGCACGCTGTCGCAAAAAGCAATCCGATTTTACAGCGCATTCGTTCTGTAAAAGAGAGTGAAGAATTGGATTTAATCCAAAACGCTTGTACGATTACTGAAAAAGGATTTCGAAGAGTTTTGTCGTTTGTAAAACCAAATGTCACAGAATATGAAATTGAAGCCGAATTTATCCATGAATTTATTAGAAATCGCTCGAAAGGTTTCGCGTACACACCGATAATTGCGTCTGGAAATAACGCTAATGTTTTGCATTATATTGAAAACAATCAGCAATGTAAAGCAGGCGATTTGATTTTGCTTGACGTTGCGGCCGAATATGCCAATTACTCCAGCGATATGACGCGTATGATTCCAGTTTCGGGACGTTTTTCCGAAAGACAAAAAGCAGTTTACAATGCGGTTTTGAGAGTGAAAAACGAAGCTACAAAAATGCTTACACCAGGAACGCTTTGGAAACAATATCATTTAGAAGTTGGAAAAATAATGACTTCGGAATTACTTGGTTTGGGATTAATTGACAAAGCCGATGTGCAAAATGAAAACCCAGAATGGCCTGCGTATAAAAAGTATTTTATGCACGGAACTTCCCATCATTTGGGATTAGACACGCACGATTATGGAATTTTGACCGAGCCAATGAAAGCCAATATGGTTTTTACAGTTGAGCCAGGAATTTATATTCCAGCAGAAGGTTTCGGAATTCGATTGGAAGATAATGTGGTCGTTCAGGAAACTGGTGAACCTTTTAACTTAATGCGAAATATTCCTATTGAAGTGGAAGAAATTGAAACGATTATGAATGCATAATTTTGTTTGAAGTTTAAGGTTTAAAGTTGCTCGCACTCACCTGAAACTTTAAACTTTAAACTTTAAACTTTTTTGAAACAAATCTGCTACAAAAACACCACAATTTCTTATTCCGATACTGGGAAAGGAACTGCTGTGGTTTTACTTCACGGTTTTTTAGAAAACAAAACCATGTGGAAGGATTTGGCTCCATTTTTATCGCATAAAAACCGGGTAATTACCATTGATTTATTGGGTCACGGAGCAACCGAATGTCTTGGATATGTTCATTCGATGGAAAATAATGCAGAAATTGTAAAAGCCGTTTTGTCGCAATTACGAATTCGGAAAGTAATTTTGGTTGGACATTCTATGGGCGGTTATGTGGCTTTGGCTTTCGCCGAATTGTATCCTGAAACTATCAAAGGATTGGTGCTTTTGAACTCTACATCCAAGGAAGATAGCGCCGAGCGAAAACACAATCGGGATCGTGCCATTAAAGCGGTAAAACAGAATTATGTCAATTTTGTTCGATTGTCGATTGCCAATTTATTCAGTGAAAACAATCGAGAACTTCTTGAAAAAGAAATCGAAAAAGTAAAATTAGAAGCTTTAAAAACCCCTTTACAAGGAATTGTAGCTTCACTCGAAGGAATGAAAATCAGGAAAGATCGAGAATTTATTTTGCACGAAAGTGAATTTCCAAAGTTGCTAATTCTTGGAAAAAAAGATGGCGTTTTAATTTACAAAGACAATTTATCTCAAATTGAAAACACCAACACAGAATTGATAACTTTCCCTGACGGTCATATGAGTCACATTGAAAATAAAGAGGAATTAGGAAAGGTTTTGTTGGGGTTTCTTAAGGGAATTTAATTTCACCACAAAAGAAACAAAAGAAAAAACAAAAGTCACAAATCAATCTTCTAATATTCTAAAATATTCGTTTACAAATGTTTTTTGACCGTCTTTATATAAGTTTACGGAATGAAAATTATATAAAATACCTTTTGGGGCTTCCAATAATTTCATATATGTCATTAGTTGTGCGTGATGAATTGGCAAAATAGTTTCTATTGCTTTTAATTCAAGAACGATACAGTTTTTAATAAATAAATCACATCTCAAATCTGTTTCTATTTCCAAGTCCTTAAAAATAATTGGCACTAATAATTCAGACTTAAAAGAAATCCCTCTTAAATTAAGTTCTTTTTTAAGGCATTTATGATAAACACTTTCTAATAATCCCGGTCCCAGAAATTTGTGAACTTCGATTGCCGCTCCATTTACTTGATAGGTCAAATCGGTTAAATAGCTTTTTGTAATATTTGGCATTTAAATATTTTGATTTAATTTGATTTTATATTAAAACCTTTGATTCTTTTGTAAAACTTTTGATTCTTTTGTGGTGAAAAAACTAAACTTTCTCCTCAAACGGAATATTCTCATCCAATATCTCCCGCAATAAAATCACAATTTGTTCTAAATAATCCTTTAGCGTTTCCTTATTAATAATTGTATTCACCTCTTTTCCCACTTTGAAATTAAAAGGCATAAAACCTGCTTTTAAGTTCTTGAATGAGATAATTCCAGCTTCCATCGGTTGGTTCAAAGCTAATTTTTCGTACATAAAAGCATAAGCCAAAACTTGAATTATTTTATCGTTTTTTATATCATTAGTAAGTTCGTTCCAAGTTGACAAGGTGACATTTCCTTTTTCAACTTTGCCCGTTTTATAATCAATAATTCTAATTATTCCGTTGCGCTCTTCAATACGGTCAACGTTTCCTTTTATCAAAACTGGGAAAGGCAAATCAGGATGAATTAGAGTTTCCTCGTATGTTTTTTCTAAAGCTAAAATTTTAATTGCATCTCCATTTTTAACACATTCTAATTCGACTTTCAAAAAATTGAAAACATTACGCTTGGCGACTTCAAAAGCCAAAAGGTTTCTTCCTTTTTTGATTTCACCTTCTTTATAAACCACTTTAAATTGCTTCAAAACTTCAGAATCAATTTGCTTAAAGCAGTTTAAAATATCCGTTTCAGAAATAAACTTGCCAATAAATGGCTCATATAAAGCTTTTAATGTTTCGTGAATTATGGTTCCTAATGTATTCAAAGCGATGTTTTCTTCCACTTCTTCCACTTCACGAATTCTCAAAATCTTTTGAAAATAAAACTGAATTGGATTCCGAATATAACTCGTTAATGCAGAAGGAGAAAACCCTTTTTCGGCAATTTCTTTCAAGCGTTCCATCACTGATTCCGACTTTGGAATTAGCATCGGTTGATAGGCTTTTTCTGGAAGAACGGCATTATAAATTTCGTGCGTGAGAATATGTTTGTCTTGTTTTTCAACTTCTAATTGTGTTATAAAACGACTTTTTTCGCCTGCATCTAATCCTTCACTTTCAGTGTTATAAAGCAAGTAAATGTTTTTTGCACGTTGCAACAAATGATAGAAATGATACGTATAAATAGCATCTTTTTCTTTGAAAGTTGGCAATCCCAATTCTCGTTTTACATCATAAGGAATAAACGAATTTTGCGATTTTCCAGCTGGTAATTTCCCCTCATTCATTGAAGTTATAATTACGGTTTCAAAGTCCAAAACACGACTTTCTAAAACGCCCATAATTTGCAAACCATTCAAAGGCTCTCCCTCAAAAGAAACCTCAGCTAAATCAATTACTTGCTTGTAAATTGCGTGAAGCGTGTCAATTTTATCAATATGTTTGTGTTTGGAATAGTAATTTATCAACTTATTAATTACTTTAAAAATTGAAAAAACAAATGCTTTTGTAATTTTTTCATCTTCACTATCATTACTTAAATTAGCTTTTATAGTCTGTAATAATTGTGATAAAGACGCTAATACTTTCAATGAACCTTCTTCCCATTTTCCAAATAACAAAACAAATAAATCACTTGGATTTGGATTCAAATCCATCAATTTTTGATGCGTAATAAAAGTATAATTGTATTGATTAATTGTATTTACCAAAGCACTTGTTTTGGCATAAGGTTCCACCAAAGGATGCGTTAATATATCCAAAATGTCTTTGTAATAAAATACATAATTCTTTGCATTTCTCGACAAAGCATTGGTGTGCATTTTAAACAATTTTGCAATTAAAATCTGTGCTGGATTGTTCTTGCTGGAATATCCCATCGTAATATTCAGCGCGCCAACAGTTGCTGGAAGCGAATATAAAAGCGGAACAAGCATATTTTCATCGCCTAAAACAACAGCTACTTTGTCTAACGATGCTGTTGGATTGTCTTGAATTATTTTTTCAATAATACTTCCAGTAATTTTGGCTTGACCAATAGTTTTTGGTGTACCAATAACTTGAATTGTTTTTGGTTCTGAAAAATCATTTACAATCCATTCAAATGGATTTGACTTATAATGTATCCAATTTTCCTTGAACCTTCTTACAAACAATCCTGCGTCGTGATAGGAGTCGTTTAAAAAGGCTTGGTCAATATCCCAATATATTTTAGCTTGATCGGCAGCTATCAAATGTTGCACAATTTTTTCTTCGGCAGTATTTAAGGCATTAAACCCTGCAAAAACATATTTTTTATCAGTTACAACTTTAGAAAAAGTATTTAAATTATTAACCGCTTCCCGATAAATTAGTCCTTGATATCCAATTCCGTTTTTCAACAAATGGGCATAAAGTGTTTGGTAATAGTGAGGTAATAATTTCCAAAAATCAATGTAATTCTCCAGTAATTTGGTTTTATTCTCCACTTCAATTCCCCATTTCTTTATGTCTTCAATATCTTTTAAATAGGAAAGTACGTGATTTGAATCTAATAAATAACGGTCAATTTCATTGAAATCTTGCAACAGCATTTTCGCCCAATTTGCAAAAAGCTCAAATGATTGTTGGTTTTTAACATCCGTTATCGAAAGATAAACTTCATAAAATTCAAAGACTAATTCTATAGGGTCAATAGTTCTAATTCCAGAAACGTCTTGAATAAAATCTTCAATACTTATAATCTTTGGAGAGAGAATATTATTTTGAACTTGCTTTTTCAGGGCTTCAATCAAAAATATTTTGGCTCGTTTATTCGGCAAAACAACAATTGTATTCGATAGATTATTGGAATAATCGGCAATAATAACGTGTGCTATTTTATCTAAAAAAGTAGGATTTATCATTTTATAAATATAAAAAAACGCCCCGATAAATCGAGGCGTTTTAGAAAATATTTTAGAAGTAAATTATTTTACATATTTCACTTCAACTCTTCTATTGTTTGTTCTTCCTTTTGAAGTTTTATTGTCATCAATTGGTTGAGAATCTCCAAATCCATCAGAAGTTAATCTTTCAATAGCTACACCATTAGTAACTAAATAATTTTTAACGGCACCAGCTCTTTCTTTTGATAGTTTCAAATTAAAATCAGATTTTCCAGTAGTATCAGTATGACCTGTAATGCTAAATTTCGCTAAAGGATTCTCTTTTAAAATAGCAGTAATAGAAACTAAAACTGGTAAAGTTTGTTTTTGGAAAGAAGATTTACCTGTGTTAAATAATATCGTTTTAGCATATCCATTTAAAGCATTGATTGCCTCTTCAGAAACTTCAGGACAACCGTTGTTTGCAACTGTTCCTTTTTCCGTAGGACATTTATCATCTTTGTCTAAAACTGAATCTCCATCAGTATCTGGCCAAGGACATCCTGCATTTTCTTTAGGTCCTTTTACATTTGGACATTTGTCAGATAAATCAGTAATTCCATCTCCGTCAGTATCTGGACATCCTTTAAGTGCTTTTAATCCTGCAACTTCTGGACATGCATCATCTTTATCAGCAACGCCATCTCCATCAGTATCAGGACAACCATTCATTGCAACAGAACCAGCAGCGTCTGGACAAGCATCGCTTGCATCAACAATTCCGTCTCCATCAGTATCAGGACATCCTTTATATATTTTTAAACCCGCAACTTCTGGACAAGCATCTTCTCTATCGTAAATTCCGTCTCCATCAGTATCTTTTCCACCAAATTTGAAGATAAGTCCTGCAAAATGTTGCATGTGAGAAACAATAGAAATACTTGGATCTCTTACCTCATCAAATGAGTGCTTGTATGTAGATTGTAAAGAAATACCAACTTGCTCAGACATCCAAAATGTCAAACCAAGTCCACCATTAATTGTACCAGCACTAACATCTCCAACGAAAGTATAACCTCCACCAATGTGAGCGGTTGGTTCAATAGTTTTAGAACCAATTAGACTCATAAAACTGTATTTTACAATACCATCAACAGAATAATAATTTAAATCTCCAGGATTTGTTACTGGGTAAGGTCCCATTCCAACTCTAGGATTCACAAATTTTGAAATTTTGTTTATAGAACCTGAAACTCCAAATGAGTAGTTGTCCCCAACATTTTTTGAAATATTTAAATACGAAAACGAAGGAAGAACATTCCAATTGTCTTGCATATTGAAATATTGAGAAAATTGATCTTTAATGTTAGAAGATGCACTTACTCTAGTGTCAACTGCATTTGTTCCAAATGAAAGCGCCCAAGGATTATTAATGTCTTGAGATTGGGATGCTAAACCCACGAAAAGACATATAACAATAATTAATTTGTTAAAATGTTTCATACTTATTAATTTTTAAATTAGAATTTAAATTTTGCACAAAAGTAATATGTAAATAATGAACTACAAAAGGAATTATTAAAAATCTGTTTAAATACTCTTTTTAACTTTAAACAATCACCTTTAATTCTTTGCCAACTACAGTAAAAGCTGCTATTGCTTTGTCTAAATGTGCTTTTGTATGTGCTGCTGATAATTGCACTCTAATCCTCGCTTTTTCCTTTGGAACCACCGGAAAGAAGAATCCAATGACGTAAATTCCTTTTTTTAGCAATTCATTAGCCATATTTTGAGCTAATTTTGCATCATAAAGCATCACCGGAACAATTGCGGAATCTCCATCAATTATATCAAACCCAGCTTTTTTCATACCCGCTTTGAAATAATTGGTATTTTCTTCTAGTATATCTCTCAGTGAAGTATCTTTTTCTAATAATTCAAAAACTTTTATTGATGCTCCTACAATTGCTGGTGCTAATGAATTTGAAAATAAATAAGGGCGAGAACGCTGTCTTAATATTTCGATAATTTCTTTTTTAGCTGTAGTATATCCTCCCATTGCACCGCCCAAAGCTTTTCCTAATGTTCCTGTAATTATGTCAACGCGACCCATAACGCCTTTTGCTTCAAGCGTTCCTTTGCCAGTTGCACCAATAAATCCTGCTGCGTGACATTCGTCAACCATTACCAAAGCATCGTATTTATCTGCCAAATCACAAATTTTATCCAATTGTGCAACTAAGCCATCCATTGAGAAAACTCCGTCTGTAACAATTAGTTTGAAACGAGTTCCAGCCTCTGTTGCTTTTATTAATTGTTGTTCCAAATCTTCCATATTGCTATTTTCATAGCGATATCGGGCAGCTTTACACAAACGAACTCCGTCAATAATAGACGCGTGATTCAAACTATCTGAAATAATACAATCTTGATCTCCTAATAAAGGCTCGAAAACTCCGCCATTTGCATCAAATGCTGCAGCATATAAAATGGCGTCTTCTGTTCCATAAAATTCAGAAATTTTTCTTTCCAATGTTTTATGAATATCTTGAGTTCCACAGATAAAACGAACAGACGACATTCCGAAACCATGCGAATCCAATGTGTCTTTTGCTGCCTGAATAACTTCTGGATGAGATGAAAGTCCTAAATAATTGTTAGAACAAAAATTTAAAACCGTTACGTTGTTAACTGTGATTTCAGCTCCTTGTGGCGATGTTATGATTCTTTCTTTTTTAAATATTCCATTGTCTTCAATAGTTTGAAGCTCCGATTGAAGGAATTGTTGAATTTTTCCGTACATTATTTTAGTTTTAGTTTTTGAGAATTTTTACAAATTTACGACCTTAATTTCTTCTCCAATATAGATAAGCGCTTTTTTTGTTACTTTGAAACCCATTTTTTCAATTGCGTTTTGATAATTTTCTAATTGCATTTGGTATTTTGGATTATGGGTTCCTGTTTTATAATCCAATAAAAAAACCTCATTGTTCTTCGCCAAAACCATCCGATCTGGTTTGATTGTTTTTCCTTCTTTTTGAATTATAGTTTGCTCATTTAAGATTTCATTTCCATCGGCAAAATAATTTTCTAACTCCGAATGATTTACAATTTCTTGAATGCTTTTATAAACCGCCTCTTTTTGATTGAATGTAATTAATCCATTTTCCAAAGCTTTCATAATTGCCAAATCCACATCGGATTTAGTTTTAACAAAAGACAAAATTTCGTGAATTACATTTCCATATTCAATGGCTTCTTGCTGATGTGTTCCCCACATTAAAGCTTCTCGTTGCGCAATTTTTATATTTTTTGGATTTAGAATTTCACTAATTAACGGAATGGTTTTAATTTCATTTTTCTCAATGATTTTCTCCGATAATTTCTCCGAATTTCCAAATTCATATTCCATTATACTTGGCTCATAAACTCCAATCCCTATCAAATATTTAATAAAAAATGAAGCGGTATTATAGGGATATTCTCCCTCTTTATTAGGTTCTAAAAACTGAGAAATGATATACAATTGTTCTTCGGCACGGGTTAATGCTACATATAAAACATTGATATTATCCAATAATTCTTCTTGCTTTTTTTGGTTGTAAACCAATGCTGCTTCTTCTCCATAATTTTCTACAGCGCTACTATTATCGATTAAAACTTTTGGTAATCCGAAGGTTTCTTTTTCGGCATCGAGCCACAATTTATCTTTGGGTTTTCGAATATAATCTTCATCGGCAAACGGCATAATTACAACCGGAAATTCTAATCCTTTCGATTTATGAATGGTCATAATCCGAACTGCATTTTTTCCTTCAGGCGATGGAATACTGAATTTCTCTCCGTTTTTCTCCCAATAATTCAAAAAGTCTGCGATTCCTGCTTGGTTTCTCACATCGCGTTCTAAAACGATGTCGATGAAGTATTGTATATATGAGTTCCCTGAAAGGGTTGGGGATAGGAATTTACTAACTATAATTTCTACCGCTTCATACAAAGATTTTTTTCTAATGTCTTGAAATGAAAGGGAAATATCAAATTCTGTAAGCCATTTTTCAAATTCTTCCTCTTGCGTTTTTTCTTTTCCTTTGGCAATAAAATCGTGGACTGGAAGTTCATTTTGAACGTGATTTGCGATATAAAGCAAGAAATACGATTTGGCTTCAATATCTGCGCTATTCTTTAAATATTTTAAAACATTGATTATCATTTGTACGTCCGAAGAGTTCTGAATCATCAAAGTTTCCGAAGATAAAAGTGGAATATTTTGTTCGGTTAAATAATTTGCAATGGCAATTCCCTGGCTTCTTTTTCGGGTTAGAATTACGATTTCTTGGTAATCGAATCCTTGTTTTTTTGCTTTTTCAATTGTGTTTAATGTTGCCAATAAATACAATTCATTTTTATCCAAAGCGTCTTCATCATCTTCCGATTTTTCGGGTTTTGGAATAAATGAAATGTTGACATAACCGCCCAACTTGCTGTTTTCTTTCTGATGGCTGTGATTTTCGTATAAATCTTGGTAATCCAAATTGGTAAATTCAGAAGATAAAAAGTAAAATAGTTTGTTGTTAAAATCAATAACTTCCGAATAACTTCTGTAATTTTTATCCAAATGAAACAATTTCTTTTCTGGATTATTAAACGGATTATGGTTTTTACTTAAATCAATAAATTGCTCTGCTTTTCCGCCACGCCATCTATAAATGGATTGTTTTGGATCGCCCACAATCATCAAAGTTCCTTTTTCGCCTTCAAATTCGCTGGATGTTGCGTTGTCAATTAGCGGAATTAAATTCTGCCATTGCATTTCTGAAGTATCTTGAAATTCATCAATGAAAAAATGTCGGTAGCGCTCGCCTAATCGTTCATATATAAACGGTGCCGGTTGGTTTTGAATTTCTCGGTAAATAATAGCGTTAAATTCAGCGATGGAAAGCACGTTTTGTTCTTTCTGAATTTTTGCCAATTCGTTGCTAACCGTATTTAATAATGAAAGTGGCGTAATGTTTTTTAGAAAAGCATTGTAGAAATCTCGCTTTTCAAAATGCTTGTAAACCGTATCTAAAATTTGCAATAATTCTGGAATTATATTTTCGATAATTGCCGCATCTTTAGCTGTTTTATTGATAGAAATATCCTCAAATTCACGAAACATTTTATTTTTGGGATTGAATTTTCCATCCGCTATACTTTGAAGATGATTTGGAAAAGTTCCTCTTGAAAAGGATTTCAAATCAATTCCATTTTTCTCGATTAACAACAAAGCACTTTCGGAAAATGTTGCATTTTCTTTTTCCAAAATTTTGCAAGCTTCGGCAACTTTGCTTTTTATTTCTACAAATTCTGTGATGGATTTGTCTTGAAAATGAGTTACTTCTTCTCTATTATTTTCATTTAGAAGCAAACGCCCCGTTTCTAATATTTCACGAGAAATGTCCCAACTTTTATCGTCATCGGTTTTTTGCATCGTGAAATCGACGAGCAAATTCGTTAATATATCATCTTCGCCAGCTTGCGCAATTATAGCGTCAACGGCTTCTGTTAAAAGGTTTTCTGTGTCCAATGTAACTTCAAAAGTCATTGGTAAATTTAAATCGTGTGCAAAAGCACGAATCACTTTGTGCGTGAATTTATCGATTGTAGAAATATCAAAAGCGGCGTAATTATGAATAATATGCTTTATGATTTGCTTGGATTTGGTTTGGATTTCCGATACTGAAAGTTGGATGTCACGAGACAAATCGAGCATTAAATCGGTGGCTTTTGGGTTTGGATTATCTTTTGCAAATTCGGATAAACTACCTACAATTCGGCTTTTCATTTCGTGAACCGCTTTGTTGGTAAACGTAATGGCGAGGATATTTCTATAGGCATCATTTTTCTTGGCGACCAAAATAATTTTCAGGTATTCTTTGACCAAGGCGTATGTTTTTCCTGAACCTGCCGATGCGTCGTATATTGAGAATGATGGTCTTTGCATTTAGATTTTATTAATTTTATAAATGTAATTCATTTTTGCTGTTTCTCCATAATATTCCACTTCTTGTTCTCCTACTTTATGAGCACCAAATTTTTCGATAGCTTTTTGAGAACGAAAATTTTGATTTCCGATATGAAAATATACGCTTGAAACATATTGAAAAATATAATTCAGCATTACTTTTTTTAGAGATTCGTTGTATCCTTTTCCCCAATATTTTCTTCCGATGAAAGTATATCCTATTAAAATAGAATTTTCATCAGGATTATAATCATAATAACGGCTGCATCCAACGGTTTCGTTTGTTGTGGAATCTAAAACAATAAATGCCCCTTTTGAAAGGATTGCTCCTTTAAAGTAAGTAGTAAACTCTTCTTTTTTATATCTGTATTTATTGGGATGTTGCTCCCATAATAATGAATCGGAAGCGATTTCGAATAGTTTATCAAAATCATTTTCTTGCAATGGTTTTAAAAAGATTAATTCTGATTTTAGATTATTTGGTTGGATGTTAAATGTCATTATTTATTGCTTTTTTTGTTTTGATTATCCTTTTTTTGAAACGAAATTATAAAATATAAATGTTCTATTTACCGAAAACCCTAGCCCTGATGGAAGGGAAAATCCTCGCCTTTTTTTGGCGAGATTTGGAATGACAGCAGGAAATAGCTCCTAAAAAACCATTATAGATTTATTTGATGAAAATATAACGAAATAGAATTTCCATTTTCAAAGTTAATTGATTAATTTTGAATAAAATATTTATAAATCATAAACTACTATATTATGGCATTTGAATTACCAAAATTACCTTATGCGTATGACGCTTTGGAACCACATATTGATGCTCGCACGATGGAAATTCACCACACGAAACATCATAATGCGTACACGACCAATTTGAATGCAGCGGTTGCTGGAACGGATATGGAAGGGAAAACGATTGAGAATATCTTGATAAATCTTGATATGAAAAACGCTGCAGTTCGTAATAACGGCGGGGGTTTTTACAATCATAATTTGTATTGGGCAGTGATGTCGCCAAATGGCGGTGGGCTTCCAACGGGCGATTTATTAGCGGCTATTGAAAGTGCTTTTGGAACTTTTGAAGAGTTTAAAGCAAAGTTTAGCAAGGCTGGAATTACACAATTTGGTTCAGGTTGGGCTTGGCTTTGTGTTCATAAAGGCGGAAAATTAGACGTTTGTGGAACTCCAAATCAGGACAATACTTTGATGCCGGGCGTGGGTTGTGGCGGAACTCCAATTTTAGGAATGGATGTTTGGGAACACGCATATTATTTGCATTATCAAAACAGAAGACCAGATTATATTGAGTCGTTTTTCAACTTGATTAACTGGGTTGAAGTTTCAAGAAGATACGCTTTAGATAAATAAAACGCTGAAACCCAAAGGGGGAATAGCACAAGAAGCAAGAAAATGGTATTTGGATTATTAAAATCTGATTGCCTTTTTCTTGCTTTTTTTTTATAAAAAAAGACGGAATTTTACTTCCGCCTTTCCCCCCAAATCTACCTATAACTTTACCTACTAATGCTATGGTTTTGTAAATATATACCGACAAAGAGGTTGTGGGAAAAAATTTAGATTAAGTGTAAATAAAATCGTTTAAGTGTGAATTTTGCTACAAAATCGCAACAAGCGACGAAGTTTTAAACGCAAATTGAAGTTGTAAATAATTGGGTAAATTATTTAAAATCACTATACATATAGGCTTCCAATCCTTTTAATTCTTCGTCGGACATTGCTTTTGTAAGTGCGAAATTAGTTTTCATCACTTCATATTGCGTTGGGTCAACCAATGGTTTTGCGTCATCTTTTAGGAAGGAAACGATGTCCCCATTTTGTGCTTTATAGATTTTTGCAATTTCTTGAATGCTTGGTCCGACTAACTTTTCATTTATTTTATGACATGCTACACAATTGCCTTTTCCTTCAAAAATAGATTTTCCAAGTTGCTCGGGTGTTTGAGAAACTTCGGTTGGATTTGGTTGTCCAAAAGTTTCTTGGCTTTCTTTTTTGCAAGAAATAATTAAAATAAAACACACTAATAAAGCTACTTTTTTCATTGCTATTTGTTTAAAATTATAGCCGCTTCCTTAGCAAAATAAGTCGAAATTAAACTGGCTCCTGCTCTTTTGATGCACATTAATTGCTCCATCATAATTTTGTCGTGATCGAGCCAACCTCTTTCGGAAGCGGCTTTTATCATAGCATATTCGCCCGAAACGTGGAAAACTGTTACGGGAACATTCACCGCATTTTTGACTTCACGAACAATGTCAAGATACGCAATTCCAGGTTTTACCATCACCATATCGGCACCTTCTTCAACATCCATTAAGGCTTCTTTGATGGCTTCGATGCGGTTGGCATAATCCATTTGGTAGGTTTTTTTGTCTTTTGGAATATCCGCATTATCGACAGGCGCACTGTCTAAAGCATCACGGAAAGGTCCGTAAAATGCTGAAGCATATTTAGCCGAATAACTCATAATGCCTACATTTTGAAATCCTGCTGCATCCAATCCTTGACGCAAACGCAAAACACGACCGTCCATCATATCGCTTGGTGCCACAAAATCGGCACCCGCTTGAGCGTGAGAAACTGCCATTTTTACCAAAGCTTCATTAGTAGAATCATTTTCAATATCACCGTTTTCAATGATTCCGTCGTGACCATAAATAGAATAGGGATCCAAAGCCACATCAGGCATAACGATCATTTCTGGACAAGCCGCTTTGATGGCTTTGATGGCGCGTTGCATCAATCCATTGGCATTCCAAGCTTCTTTTCCTGTATTGTCTTTTAGAGATTCGTCAACTTTTACGTAAATGTTTACGGCGCGAATTCCTAAAGCAAATAATTCTTTGACTTCTTCTACGGTTAAATCGATAGAACGACGAAAAATTCCTGGCATTGAAGAAATTTCAACTTTTACGTTTTCTCCTTCTGCAATGAACATTGGAAACATAAAATCGGATGGACTTAATGTTGTTTCACGAACTAAACTTCTGATAGATTCGTTTATTCTTAACCTTCGGCCTCTTTGTAATGGGAACATATATTTTAGTTTAAAGTTTAAGGTTTAAAGTTCATTTAAACCCATTTAAAATTTATAATTCAACATTTAAAATAAGTATTAAATCCAATTTTTTGGATTCTCTAATACTTCAATTAATTTTTCTTCTTCGCTTCCTTTTTCAGGATGATGGTCATAAACCCACTGAACGTGTGGCGGTAAACTCATCAATATACTTTCAATTCTTCCATTGGTTTTTAAGCCAAAAAGAGTGCCTTTGTCGTGTACCAAGTTGAATTCGACATATCTTCCACGACGGATTTCTTGCCACGTACGTTGTGCGGCTGTGTAATCTAAATTTTTTCTTTTTTCGACAATTGGAACATACGCTTCCAGAAAACTATTACCAACTTCAGATACAAAACTGAACCAATTTTCCATTGACATATCTTCATTTGCTTTGCAATAATCGAAAAATAATCCGCCAATTCCTCTTGCTTCATTTCGATGTGCATTCCAAAAATAGTCGTCACACTGTTTTTTATATTTTGGATAAAAATCTTGATTATGCTTGTCGCAAGCGGTTTTACACGTTTGATGAAAATGTGTTGCGTCTTCTTCAAACAAATAATAAGGCGTTAAATCTTGACCACCACCAAACCACTGCTGAATCACATTTCCACTATCATCATACATTTCAAAATACCTCCAATTCGCATGAACTGTTGGAACCATTGGATTTTTTGGATGCAAGACCAAACTCAATCCGC
>JBILPJ010000026.1:0-18280 GCA_044373975.1 Flavobacterium sp.
TTACTTTCAAATCGGAAACGATATGGTCGTAGGCATATCCAATTCTCAAAGATGGCGAAACTGCATAATTTACCATCACTCCAAAAGAATCTTGCAATCTGTAGGTTGCTCCCATTTCAAATTTTTCAACATACAAGAAATTCGCGGATACATCCAATGATGTTGGCGCATTAATTGCTGATTTTACCATTGCAAAAGGTTTGAATTTCAAATTTGGATTCAAATCAAATACGTAACCTCCCGTTAGGAAATAGTGTTGAATTTCAGTTCCGTATTTCACGCCATTATAATCTAAATGTGCTGATTTTAGCATGTTTGGAATCGAAAAGGAAACGTAATATTTATTGGTATAATAAAACAATCCTGTTCCTATATTCAATTTTGAATTGTTGGTGTCTTCTTGAAAAGCACCGTCATTTGGATCTGGAAGTGTTGGTTGGATAATACTTTTCAATCCAATTTTTTGAAAGGTAACTCCCGCTTTTAAACCCAAAGCCAATCGGCGTTCGCCACCTAAATTTAAGGTGTATGAGAAATCTCCATACACATTGTTTTCTTCAACAGGTCCAATTTTATCTGAAATTATAGACAAACCTAAACCTACATTTTTTCCGATAGGAGCTGATCCTGATAATGAAAAAGTGGTCGGCGCATCTTCTATTTCAATCCATTGTTTTCTGTATAATAATCCGAAAGATAAATTTTCTTTCGATCCCGCATATGCTGGATTTATTACGTTCATATTATACATGTATTGCGTATAATGTGGGTCTTGTTGTGCTGTGGCGTCTAAAAACGTTAATAACATTAAAAGCGCAGGTAAAAGTATTTTTTTCATAAAGGGTTGTTTAGAAATTTTATAGTGTTGCCCTTTTAATATAAGCAACACTATAAAAAACTTATTTTATCGGTTAATATAAATCCATCCTGTGATAGTTTCTCCAGAATTTCTACTGATTACATAATAGTAAGTTCCATCAGGAAGCTCATTTTCACTATTGGATTGTCCGTGCCATTCATTGGTATAATTAGCCCCGTGGGTATATACTTTAGAACCGTATCTATTGTAAATATTCAAAGCTTTTACATCCGCAAGTAAAAATGCCTCGTTGAAACCGTCTCCATTAGGAGAGATTCCTTTTTGCATTGTACAAGCAACACTGTTTACTAATTGATTTGTTCTATTTTCACATCCATTATAAGTTACAATTGATGTGTAAGTCCCAGAAAACGGCACCGAAACCGATGGGTTTGTTGATGGTCCAAAAGTAAATCCATTTGGCCCAGTCCATTCATAAGTAGCATTAATCGGGTCAAAAGAATTTGCAATTGGCAAAGCTGTAATTTTAAAAATTGGACCATCGCACTCAGCATCTAATATCACTGCAACCTCTGGAATAATAGTTGTAGAAGCGTTTGCAACTATTTGTGAACAACCCCCAGAAGCAAGTACGGTATAAGAAATAATGTAAGTGCCACCTAAACTTGAACTTAACGTTATTGCACCAGTAGTTGAATTTAGTGTCAGGCCAGAAGGAGTTGAACTATAAGTTCCGCCTAATGTCCCAGTTTGAGTCAATGCTGGGGCAACTATACTGTTATGGCAATAAACCGCACTGTCATAATTAATTGTAGCTTGAGGCGTTGCCGTGATTGTAATCGGTGTTTGATGTGTAACAATTGCACATCCATTTGCAGCAGCAATAGTATTCGTAACGGTATAAGTTCCAGGCGTACTATTTGCTATATCTACTATTCCAGATCCTGAATTTACAATAAGTAAAGGAGATGAAGAGTTAAATACTCCCGCTACTCCAGCACCTACAAAAGCAGGGGATGGATTGGCTGCATTTTGACAATAAGGAGACGCAGTATAACTAAAAGTTGCTTCTTGAGGATTTACAATTATAATTGGAAAAGTTTCAACCACAACGCCACAGCCATTTGCTGCAGCAATAGTATTTGTAATAGTATAACTTGCTGCGATACTTGTTGATAAAGTAATCAGTCCTGATGTAGAAATGGAAAGACCTGCTGGTGCAGAACTAAAAGTTCCTGCAACGCCTAAACCAATAAATCTTGGAGAAGGATTTGTTCCAGTTTTACAATATGTGCCTGACGGATAGTCAAATGTAGCTACTGGTAAAGCAGTTATTGTAATCGATGCTTGATCTGTAACAATTGCGCAACCACTTGCAGCAGCAATAGTATTAGTAACTGTATAAATTCCCGGAGTACTATTTGCTAAGTCTACAATGCCAGAAGTTGAGTTAACAATTAATAATGGCGATGAAGAACTAAATACTCCTGCTACTCCTCCAACTCCAAATGAAGGCGATGGATTGATTGCATTTTGACAATATGGTAAAATCCCGTAATTAAATGCTGCAACGGGAGGTGCTGTAATTTCAATATTGAAAGTTGCATCTGTTTGAACACATCCGCCTAACGCTGGAATAGTATTAGTTATTGTATATAAACCAGGAGTGCTATTAGCTAAATTAATAGCTCCCGTTGTTGTATTTAATGAAAGTCCTATAGTAGAACTAAAAATGCCCGCTGATGCCCCAGTTGGTTGAGTTAAATTTGGATTAGTTCCATTTTTACAATAAGTAACAGCATCATAATAAAAAGTAGCGATTGGTAAATCAACGATAGATATATTTGCAGAAGCCGAAGCTCCTAAACAACCTCCACTTGGGGGAAGGTTATAGGTAACAACATAGTTTCCAACCGTACTTGTACTTGGTGTAAATGCACCAGTAGTAGTATTTATTGATAAACCTGTAGCAGGAAAGATTGTGTAGGTTCCGCCCGTTGGACCAGATTGAGTCGATGTTTGCAATGTTGTGTTAGTCTTACAATACGTTGTAGCACTATATGTTAATACAGTATTTGTTGGCGGTGCAGTAATAGTTATTGTCCAAGAGTCATCATCTGCTGGACAGGTTCCTGATGAAGCAATAATATTATGAATTGTATAGGTTCCTGGAGTACTTGCCGCAAGGTTTATTAAACCTGTATTAATGTCTATTGAAAGTCCCGTTGATGGTACCGCACTAAATGTACCAGCAGTAGCGTTACTCACAAAAGAGGGACTTGGATTTGCACCATTTTGACAATAAAAAGTGCTCGGATAAGTAAAATTACCAAAAGGGCAACATACCGTAGGAATTGGACCTGCTGTTTGTGTAATTCTAACAAATCCTTTTCTTCCATTATAATTGGTAATCATTACTACATATATTTGACCAGCAATTGCATTGTTAACACCAAAATTTTCCGTAAAAGCGCCAGAAAAACTACATCTTATACCTGTTGGTGGCGCATTACCAGTTGTTATTCCTGCACACGCGGCTGCATTAGTTGCGTAAGGTCCCCAAGCAACAAAATCAACGTCAATTCCTGTGCCTGTAAAATCGATACTAGAATTTTGCTCTAAGAAAAAGTTATAATTCCCATTGGTTGGAATTTGTAAATAATAAAATGTTGGCGAAGGTGCTGATCCTAAACAACCTACGGCTGCATTTGTTGTCGAAAACGGGCTAATAGGATTAGGAAGCGTAGGAACTCCTACATTATTAGGAATAATAATTGGCTGTATTGCACATAAAGGTATGGCTGTTGGACAACTTCCAACATTAGTTCCTATACAAACTTCAAAAGTGGTTGTCACAGCAGCAGTTCCTGTTGAATACACTCTAATATAATAGGTGGTTCCAATAGTTAATCCATTTAGGGTTGGATTAGGTGGGTTAGAGCTATTTAATCTACATCCTCCAATCTGGACTAATGTTCCACATGAACCTGAATATATAGCATAGTTTAATCCAGTAGGAGTATCTGCATAATTAACCCCTAATAGAGAAATATAATGACTTATTGCTGTAGCCGTAAAACTAAACCAAACATCATCATTATCAGCAGTAGAGGCTGGTGCTGGACATGAATTAGCTACTGGAGATGCTGTTGCAAATGCCAAACTTCCTCTAACTGTTTGTAAGCAGTTTGTGTTTTGATTTACAGGCACTGGTATCGCTCCTGTACATTCGTCATTTGCAATTAAGGTATTAAAATTTTTCGGACCACTAATAAAACTTGAATCTGTTGCAGAGCAAACCGCTCTTACATAATATTCATAACAAGTTGCAGGATTTAAATCGGTTATGTAATAAGGATTTGAGGTTGCATTAATCCATCCAACTGTAGTTGCAGTTGGCGCTAGAGAACCACATGGCAAAGCTATTACTTGCCAAGCTGTTGCAAAACTTCCGTCAGGATTTGCTGGTTGCACCCAAGCCAATAAAGCGGTAGATTGAGTAACTCCAGAAACTGTTAAAGTTTTTGGTTTTGAGCAGGTTGCAGGTGGTGCACAAGTAACACTTGCATTCCAGCCAGCCGCTGAAATTCCTGTATCAGAAGTAAACACAAAAACCAAACATCCAGTTGATGATGTTGCGGTTACTTGCCCAGGAATTGTTGTTCCAGAAAAGTTTCCTAATTGAGTTGCTAAAGAAACTACTCCGTCATATACTTTTAAAAAATCATATCCAGGTTCTGTAGCAAATGATGTGAAAGTTACCGTTACAACATCTCCAGGATTATTTGGACAAATCGTATAAGTACCATTTGCAGCAGTTATATTATTTGCATAATTTCCTGATCCTCCAGGATCTGTGAAAGGACCACCACAACCAGGCATAGTAGTTGCTGATTTAGGAGCAGACCAAGCACTAGAATCTGAACCTGAACAAACGGCTCTTACATAAAAATCATAGCATGTTCCTGGTAATAATCCAGTATTCATAATAAATGGTGGTGCAGTTGCAGTAACCCAACCTATAGTAGTTGCAGTAGGTGCTACGGTGCCACAAGGCAAAGCAATACATTCCCAAGCAGTTGCAACACTAGCATCAGGATTTGCAGGTTGTGTCCAGTTTAATGTAACCGAGCTAGCTGTAACAGCAGAAGTCAATAGTGTATTTGGTTTTGTACATGTTGGTCTTGGAGCACATGTAATATTTGATGTCCATCCTGTATCTGTTCCTAAGAAATCTGATGTAAATACAAATGTCAAACATCCTGAGGCAGATGAAGCTGTAAAAGAACCTAGATTTAAAGTTCCTGAAAAATTTCCTAAAAGAGTTGCGGCAGAAACCACGTTACCATCGTATATTTTTAAGAAATCAAAGTTTCTTTCTGTTGCAAATGAAGTAAAAGTAACTGTCACTAAATCACCCGGATTATTTGGACATATTACTTGAGTGGTCATCGCAGCGGTTTCATCATCTGAATAATCATTTGCAATTCCTCCAGAATCTACATAATTACCATTACATACGGGTGGTGCAGCAGTAGTTGTA
This sequence comes from Flavobacterium sp., assembly GCA_044373975.1. Taxonomy (GTDB): domain Bacteria; phylum Bacteroidota; class Bacteroidia; order Flavobacteriales; family Flavobacteriaceae; genus Flavobacterium. The sequence goes on from JBILPJ010000026.1 coordinate 5,364, forward strand.
AAAGTAAAAGGACCAACCCATTCACTATTTGAAAAACTACAAATAGATCTTACATAATATTTATATTGTGTCAAGGGTAATAATGGCGCAAAAGGAGCAGCTGTTAAAGTGGTTGCAGTATAAGTTGGATTAGTAGCAACTGGAACCCCAGTTCCTGAAGGCAAAGGTTGAGATGCTGGAATAACTTCAACCTCCCATTGAGAACAAGGATTGCCATTGATTGGTAAATTTGGATTACCCCAATTTAAAGTGGCACTTGTAGATAAAATAGGGTTAGTAGGCAATGCCGTTGGCTCTAAACATCTTGATATTAATAAAACATCATCAACAAACCAAGTATCTCCAGAAGTACCTGATATTTGTGTATATTCATTTACAAAAGCAATATAAACAGCTGTCCCAATGAGAGCTGGCGGGAAATTTACTACTTTCTCTTCATATTCATTGTAAATCAAACAAATTTGATCATCAGCCCATTCTTGAATTAAATTAGCTGGGGCAACATAAAATGCCGCTTCTGTAATTTGATTTGCAACATTTGTTCCGCTAGCAACTCTAATTTGGAAAAGTGCATTTTGGTTTCCATTAGCTGAAGTTTTTGTCCAAAAACGCAATTGACCATTAGCTGGTATTGTGACTAAAGGGGTAACTAAAAAATCTTTAGAAGTATTGTTATCGCCAATAGCTTGCCTACAATTCATTTGAGCGGCCTTTGTTCCTGTATGAGCATCAACAGGTAATGAAGCTCCCCATAGACGCGTCCCAAATGTATTTTGAAAAACTACCCATCCAGGCGCCGGAGTTGTAGGCGGAAAAGTTGCTCCTTCAAATCCTTCTTGAAGAGTTTGTGAAAATCCAGAAATTGAAAATAATAGAGTTAAAAGTAATAGTGTAATTTTTTTCATATAATGAAAAGTTAAAGTTAATATAGGGATAATATTGCTTTATTTTAGCTTTCAAATTTAACAAAAAATTTTAAAAAAAAGCATTTAATCTGTTTTTTAACTATACAAAATGAATAACTATATTATTTATGTTACTATTTCATAAAGTTTGAGTCAAATAAAGTAGCTTTGCATTAGAAATTTTATTATGTTAGAAAAAGATACTAAAAAGATAGAAAAAACCGTAATTGTTGGTATTGTAACCCAAAAACAAGACGAAGAAAAGCTAAAGGAATACCTTGACGAGTTAGAATTTTTGACCTTTACCGCTGGTGGAGAAGTCGTGAAAAGATTTTCTCAAAAAATGGAGCGTCCCAACCCAAAAACATTCGTTGGAACAGGAAAAATTGAAGAAATCAATCAATATGTAATTGAAAATAGCATTTCAACAGTGATTTTTGATGATGAATTATCGCCATCGCAACAAAAAAACATCTCAAAAATTATAGATTGTAAAATTCTTGATAGGACGCACCTCATCTTAGACATATTTGCCCAAAGAGCGGAAACTTCTTATGCAAGAACACAAGTAGAATTGGCACAATGTCAGTATTTACTTCCAAGATTATCTGGAATGTGGACACACTTGGAACGTCAAAAAGGAGGAATCGGAATGCGTGGACCTGGTGAAACTGAAATTGAAACCGACAGGCGTATAGTTCGAGATAGAATTGCTTTATTAAAAGAAAAAATCAAAACTATCGACAAGCAAATGGGTGTGCAACGAGGAAATCGAGGTGCAATGGTTCGTGTGGCTTTAGTTGGTTATACCAATGTTGGAAAGTCAACTTTGATGAATGCGGTTGGAAAAAGTGATGTATTTGTAGAAAATAAATTGTTTGCAACATTAGATACAACTGTTAGAAAAGTGGTGATAAAAAACTTGCCCTTTTTACTTTCTGACACTGTTGGATTCATTAGAAAATTGCCAACTCAATTGGTAGATTCTTTCAAAAGTACGCTTGATGAAGTTCGGGAAGCCGATTTATTATTGCACGTTGTTGACATTTCTCATCCTGAATTTGAAGACCATATTGAATCTGTAAATCAAACATTGGCAGACATCAAAAGTAATAATAAACCTACAATAATGGTTTTTAATAAAATTGATGCTTACAAGCATTTGACAATTGAAGAAGACGATTTAATTACAGAAAAGACCAAAAAGCACTACACTTTAGAAGAATGGAAAACGACTTGGATGAACAATGTTGGTCAAGAGAAAGCCTTGTTTATTTCGGCAACTAACAAAGAAAATTTCGAGGAATTTCGGGAACGAGTTTATGAAACAGTTCGAGAAATTCATATTACGAGATTCCCATATAATAAGTTTTTATATCCCGATTATAAGGACGCAATTGAAAAAGAAGACGAAGAAGATTAAACCCAAACCCTTTGATAATAACTATTAAAGGGTTTCTTTTTTATTAAAATCCAAAGTTTACTGCCAATCCAAAAACTTGACGCGTTTGAAATCCTTGAAAAGCATTATCATCATAAATGGCTTGCATCGATAAATTAGTTGATAAATATCGGTTGATTCGCATTACGATATTTATTTGATAATCCAAATCTATGTTTTGAGGTTTTTCGATATAATTGGAATAAACACTCACAATGTTCTCAAGCGAAACATTCGTCATTAAATTAAATTTATAATATCCCGAACCATAAAAACCAAGTTCGTATCTTAAATTTTTTCCTTCTTCAACACCAAAATAGCCTTTGTTTGGAACTGTAAAATCTGAATCTACAATTGTAATTTTTGAGGTTAATGGCGCAAGATTGAATTTTACATTATTCGATTTTTTCCACAACATTCCAGGTCCAAAAGTTAAATATCCAGGCGATAATAAATTGGTAGTTTCTGTTCTGATTTCAGCGCCATTTGCATCTTTTCCATAAATATAGCCTTTCGCAATTTGTGTTTTAAAATTCAAAATAGCGGAATAATACCAGAGTCCTTTTGCTTTTTTACCCAAAAGTGAGTTCATTTCCAATCGGTCGTCAGTTTTTTTCTCGAAAGGCGAATTTTTGGTTTTCACTAATCCATAAGAAGCAATAATCTTATTATCCCAAGTTACATCTTTCTTTTTGTAATTGAAATCGTAGTTAATTCCTAAGTTTCCAGACAAGTTGTTTTCGCCTCCAGCTGCCCAATTATTGAAATTAGATTGATTGAAAAGCAACGAAAAATTTCCTTTTTTTGTCCAAACTTTTGTCGTGTCTGATTTAATCAAATCTTGAGATTGTGCAGATGAAATCCCAAATATACAAATCAAAATAATCCCTAATTTTTTCATTTTTGAATGGTTTTAAATTATTATTTTCTTCTTGTACAAAGGAACTGCAGAACAGGCTTCTCCATACATAATGCTTTTTGCAAAAGGCTGCAAATATTGAGCCACTAATACATAAGCACTCATTGGAACTGGTTTTTTTGAACATCCTTTTATAATAACAGACTTGTTTTCATAAATGGAATAATCAAGTGTAGGTAGGATTTCTTGGTATAATGAGGTGTCTAAATCTTCTAAATTTCCATTCACAATTTTCTTGGCAAAAGGGGCTAATTGCAAGGCAACTAAAATGGAAGCCCAAGCAGGAACTATGGCGTCGGTGCTACAAAAAACAGCAACATAATTATCTTGATATTGTTTCCAATCGTGTTGTTTTAAATACTCCCGAAACTCTTTTTCTTTCAAAATAAATCCTTCTAAAAGCCATTGTGAAATGTCAATTTGTGCACGAATTCCCATTGGATAATAATCTTCCAAATCGAAAACTTCAAGCGAACTATTGGCAACTTTATTTATGATTTCATCCATAATTTTAATATTCAGTATTCAGTAGTCAGATTTTTAGTGGTCAGCTACAAACTGAATACTAAAAAACTGAACAATGAACACTTTTTGCTAAAGCATCCCCAATTCTAATTTTGCTTCTTCGCTCATCAAATCTTTGCTCCAAGGTGGGTCAAATGTAATTTCAACTTCGCAAGATTTAACTTCATCGATTGTCTGTACTTTTTCCTCCACTTCACGAGGCAAAGATTCTGCAACAGGACAATTCGGAGAAGTTAATGTCATTAGGATTTTGACTTCATTATCTTCATTTATCATCACGTCATAAATAAGTCCTAACTCATAAATATCAACAGGTATTTCCGGATCGTAAATCCCTTTTAATTTTTTTACTACGTTATCTCCTAAGTTAATTGTATCTGTATATTCTTCCATATTTTATTTTTTTTTCACCATATAAGGCAATTAAGGTCATTTAAGTTTAATCTTTTAAATAGCGATAGTGTTCATTTACGTACGTTTTTTGTCCTTCTTTATAAATATTTGTAACATTAAAATTAATTAATAATCCCATTGGAACTTCTAATAATTTCATATAAGTTAAAATTTGAGCTTCGTGAATTTTTAAAATTTTCTTTACGGATTTCAACTCAACAACCAATTTTTTCTCAATAACTAAATCACATTTTAAATCAGCCTCAATTTTGAAATCTTTATATTGAATAGGAATTATTAATTCGGTTTGGAAAGAAATTCCTCTATGCAATAATTCTTTTTCTAAACATTTATGATACACACTTTCTAAAAGGCCTGGGCCAATATGTTTATGTACTTCAATTGCCGCTCCATTTACTTGATAAACTAAATTCTTTAAATAAGATTTTGTCATTTTTTTGTTTTTTAAACTAATGATAAATCATCAGTTATGGCTTATATTTCTTCTTTTTTATGCTTTTTAAATTTATATGAACTTATATGACTTATATGGTAAAAAACATTTAATTTTTTGCGTCAAATGCCAAAGCATACATTTTTATATTTTTTATCATCGATACCAATCCATTGGCGCGCGTTGGTGACAAATGTTCTTTTAATCCGATTTCGTCTATGAAATCTAAATCGGCAGCTAAAATATCAACTGCTTTTTGATTGGAGAAAGTACGAATTAAAATCGCAATAATTCCTTTTGTTAAAATCGCATCGCTATCGGCAGTAAAAACAATTGTAGCATCATTTTGTTCCCCTTTTAACCATACTTTCGATTGGCAACCCTTGATAATATTGTCTTCCGTTTTAAATTCTTCTTTTATTAAAGGCAACTTTTTTCCTAATTCAATGATGTATTCGTAGCGATCCATCCAATCGTCAAACATTGAAAATTCTTCTACAATTTCGTTTTGTATTGCTTTTATTTTCATTGTTCTTCTTTAAATAATAAGGTAACTATTTCTACCATTTTTTGAATTTCCATCGGAGGAAATCCGTGGTCAAAGTTGGTTGTTTCAAATGTTTTTCCCTTAAAAGTGATTTTCAAACCTGCAATTGCAGCTCCGTCATAAAATCGTTTTTCTGTTGGTGCTTTTAAATTGGGCAAACCATCCAAATCAACTTTATTAAATTCAAAAATTAATGCATTCCAATCGGCATCTGAAATTTTCTGAACAATTGGATTTTTTTCACCATTTCTATCATCAGTTGAAGAAATAGCATGGTTTTGAACAACCAATTTTTGATAAAAACCTCTGGTATTTGCTTCGTATTCAATTACTAAAGTTTCATACTTTTCGTTAGTTGATGCGACTGCAACTTTTTTACTATTGCAACTCGTACAAGCAAATAATAATGCCGCTAAAAGTGTGACTATTTTCATATTTTCTGTTTTTATGATAACATTAATTTTGCTCTTTTAACTCCTTCTACAAAGATATCAATTTCTTCTTTAGTATTATAAAACGCAAAACTAGCCCGAATTGTTCCTGGAATTTTGAAAAAATCCATAATAGGTTGCGCACAATGATGCCCCGTTCGAACTGCAATTCCCAATTTGTCAATTATTGTTCCAATATCATACGGATGAATTCCTTCGATATTAAACGAAATTACAGATGTTTTATCTTTGGCAGTGCCATAAATTTTCAATCCTTCAATTCCTAATAAACGCTTGGTTCCGTAATCTAGCAATTCTTTTTCTTGAATTTGAATATTTTCAAAACCAATTTCATTCATATAATCAACTGCGGTTCCAAGGGCAATTCCTCCAGCAATATTTGGTGTTCCAGCTTCAAATTTATGAGGCAATTGGGCATAAGTCGTTTTCTCGAAAGTCACTTCTTTAATCATTTCACCTCCACCTTGATAAGGCGGTAATTTGTTCAACCACGCTTCTTTTCCATATAAAATCCCAGTTCCTGTAGGTCCACAAATTTTGTGTCCCGAAAAAACATAAAAATCACAATCTAATTCTTGTACATTTGGTTTCAAATGGGGAACAGCTTGTGCGCCATCAATCAAAATTGCAGCACCAAATTCGTGTGCTTTATCAATCATATATTTGATAGGATTGACAGTTCCTAAAGCATTCGAAATATGATTTACAGTTACGATTTTAGTTTTATCTGATAGTAATTTATCAAATTCTGAAAGTATCAATTCGCCATTATCATCCATTGGAATCACTCGCAAAATGGCACCCGTTTTTTCACACAACATTTGCCAAGGCACAATATTAGAATGGTGTTCCAATGCGGAAACCAAAACCTCATCACCCGATTTTAAAATAGATGCAAAACCATTGGCAACCAAATTAATTCCGTGCGTTGTTCCAGAAGTAAAAAGCACTTCGTGAGCAAATTTTGCATTAATATGTTGTTGGATTTTCCCTCTTGAAGTTTCGTAAGCGTCTGTTGCCAATTGGCTCAACGTATGAACGCCACGGTGAATATTGGCATTAATTTCCTGATAATATTTTGAAATCGCATCAATAACAACCTGCGGTTTTTGCGAAGTAGCGCCATTATCAAAATAAACTAATGGTTTCCCATTTACCTTTTGAGTAAGAATAGGGAAATCGGCTCTGATTTTTTGAAGGTCTAACATTTCTTTATTTAGAATTTTTCTAAATACAAAAGTAGTAAAACTTCTATAGTTTTTTGCGAAACAGGTGTTAATAATTAAGCAAAATATATTCTATTATTCTAAATTAGATTCCGCTTTTGAGAAATTATGGTTTATTAGAAAATATTATTTCTTTTTTAATGAGCCTAAAAGAATATTACCTCAATTATAATCTTATATTTGTAAATAAATACATAAAATATACTCCAATGAAAATCTCTACTAAAACATTTTTTCTTTCCCTGATTATTTCTTTATTATTTTTTACTTCTTGTAGTAATGATGATGATAAAACAGATTTTGGCATATCCACAGGAAATTTTTTTCCATTAAAAACAAATAACGAATGGACATATATAATTGAAAGCCAGAGTTTAACAAATTTGATAAAAATAGTTGGTAGTGAAACATTTGATGGCACATCCTATTTTGAATTTACAGATAATTCTGAAGTTTACCCTTATATTATAAAACATTGGTTTGCAAAAAAAGGAGCAACATATTTATTAAAAACAGATGACACAACTATTAATCAAGGCGGATTAAGTTACACAATACAAAACTATGAATTGCCAATTTTAAAAGACGATTTTCAAGTTAATATTAGTTGGTCGGGAAGTGTTTCTCCAAAATTTACTTTTTCTGGAAATGGTCAATCAGGAACTTTACCTTTAAAAATAGACTATACTGGACGAAGCTTTTTTAAAGGCGAAGTAACCTTAAATAACGTTTTATATCCTAATGTAATCAAATCTCGAGTTAATGCAGTTATTAATGCAAACAATCAAGTAAGCACATCAATAGAAGAATATTGGTTTGCAGAAAATATTGGTATAATTAAACTTGTAACGTATAATTCTGATGGAACAATTACAGAAAAAGATATTTATAATTATTCTTTAAATTAATAAATACGTTAAATAGTTTTCAATACAATAAAAAAACCATCTCACATTTTCTCAATATTTTAGTATTGTTTTGTGATGTTCAACTTACTTCATTTGAAGATTAAATAAATCCGTATTGGAAATTTCTATTACAATAGGAATAAAAAAGACGACTAATTATATAAGTGAATTGCTTCTGATTTTGAATTATTAATTTAGTTTTATTTGTCGAAATAGAAACCGAGAGGTTATAAAGATTATTCTAAAACTTAAAAAACCCCGACTGATTTTTGAAATCAGTCGGGGTTTTAAAATTATAATTAAAAACTACAAATCAAATCCTATTTTCACACCCAATCGTGTAGCAATAATTGTAGTAATTCGTTGTTTCAATTCTGGAATTTTGATGCTTTCGATTACCGCATTTGAAAACGCATACATCAACAATGCTTTGGCTTCTTTTTTAGGAATTCCACGCTGTTGCATATAAAACATTGCGGTTTCATCAAGCTGACCAATGGTGCAACCGTGAGAACATTTCACGTCATCGGCAAAAATCTCCAATTGTGGTTTGGCATTTATCGTTGCTTTATCACTCAATAATATATTGTTGCTTTTTTGGAAAGCATTGGTTTTTTGAGCTTCTCTTTCCACATAAATTTTTCCATTAAAAACGCCTGTCGAACGATCTGAAAAAATACCTTTATAATCTTGGTGGCTTTCGCAATTTGGCGTCGAGTGTTGCACCAAAGTATAATGATCTACGTGTTGCTTGTCGCCAATAATCGTAATTCCATTCAAATTACTTACAATTCGTTCTCCAAAATGATAGAAATTCAGGTTGTTTCTCGTCAAGTTTCCACCAAATGAAAAGGTGTTTACAGAAACATTGGTTTCTTTTTGTTGCGAAACATAAGTGTTATCAATTAGATTGGCCTCTAAATTGTCATTTTGAATTTTATAATAATCGATAATAGCTCTTTTTTGTGCAAAAATCTCAGTTACAGAATTGGTTAAAACTGGATTTTCATTCAAACTTTGATGTCTTTCGATAATTTGAACGTGTGAATTTTCACCAACAATAATCAAGTTTCGTGGCTGAACCAAAAGTGCTGCTTCGCTTCCTGTAGAGAAATACATGATTTCAATTGGCTTGTCAACTACTTTGCTTTTTGGAATATTGATATACGCTCCCTCATTGGCGAAAGCCGTATTTAAGGATGTTAAACTTTCGTCTTTATTGGCAATTTTATTAAAATAATTATCAATAATCATCTTGTATTTAGGCTTGTTCAATGCAGACGACATCAAGCAAATATCTAAACCCTCGTGAGTTGTTGCTGACAAAAATGAATTGAATACGCCGTCAATAAAAACCAGTTTGTAGGTATCTATTTCGTGAATGAAATATTTTTTTACATCCGCAAATTCAATTGTATTTTCGTTTTTTGGAAATACAGAAAAGTCGTTTTTTAAAATCGAATTTAGTGATGTATATTTCCAAGATTCCTCTTTTTTAGTCGGGAAACCTTTATTTTCAAAGTTTTTTATAGCCGAAGTACGAACATCGTGCAACTCTGAAGTTACATCAATTCGCTCTTCAAAAGCCATAAAAGACGACAGTAATTTTTCTTTTAATTCCATATTCTTTATTGTTTAAAGTTTAAGGTTTAAAAGTTTAAAGTTATCGTGCTAACTTTAAACTTTAGACTTTAAACAAATTTTATGCTTCTTGTTCATTTTTAATCCAATCGTATCCTTTCTCTTCCAACTCTAATGCCAATGAAGCATCGCCAGATTTCACGATTTTTCCGTTGTATAAAACGTGAACAAAATCAGGAACGATATAATCTAAAAGTCTTTGGTAATGGGTGATTACGACGATGGCATTTTTGTCGCTTTTCAATTTATTTACGCCATTGGCAACAATTCGCAGGGCATCAATATCCAATCCAGAATCGGTTTCATCAAGAATTGCTAGCTTTGGTTCTAACATTGCCATTTGGAAAATTTCGTTTCTTTTTTTCTCGCCACCCGAGAAACCTTCGTTCAAAGAACGGGACAAAAATTTACGGTCAATTTCCAATAATTCCGATTTCTCACGAATGACTTTCAGCATTTCATTCGATGGCATTTCTTCTAATTTGTTTGCTTTTCGAGTTTCGTTAATTGCTGTTCTAATGAAATTAGTTACCGAAACTCCTGGAATTTCTACAGGATATTGAAATGACAAGAAAATGCCTTTGTGCGCTCTTTCTTCTGGTGCTAAATCAGCCAAATCTTCGCCATCTAAAAGGATTTCTCCTTCGGTTACTTCGTAATTTTCGTTTCCAGCAATTATCGCCGAAAGCGTACTTTTTCCAGCGCCGTTTGGACCCATAATTGCGTGGATTTCTCCAGCTTTCACTTCAAGGTTGATTCCTTTTAAGATTTCTTTATCGCCAATTGATGCGTGTAAATTTTTTATTGATAACATTGTTTTTCTTTGTTTAAAGTTTAAAGTTTAAAGTTTAAAGTTCTCGTGTTACTGAAACTTGGTGCCTTTAAAATCTTTCTTGTTTAAATATGATATAAAATTGTTTATTTTTCCACTTAAATTCTCGTAATCTATTTTTAATATTGTAAATTTTTCTTCATTAATATAATTGAAATCTAAAACCCTATAAAGTTGAGATCTTGTTTCTCCAGCAGACCCTTTAGCAATTGATAAAAATTGTCGAAACTCGAGGTTTCCATTTCTTTCAAATCCTTCAGCAATATTATCCATCACTGAACCTGAAGCTGCTTTTATTTGATCTCTAAATCTAAAATCTGTTTTCAACTCAGTTTCTAAAGAAATAAAATGTATTTCTTTAGCTAATCTTCTCGCTTCCTGCCAAATTTCTAAATCTTCAAATCGAGTAATTGTTGCCATATTATTTTGTTTGGTTTTTATTCGTTTAAAATTACTAATCGATTCCGGACACACAACTTTAAACCTTAAACTTTAAACCAATTTTAGCCTACACTTCCTTCTAAACTAATCTCTAACAATTTCTGTGCTTCCACTGCAAATTCCATTGGCAACTTGTTCAAGACTTCTTTGCTGAAACCGTTCACGATTAATGCGATGGCTTTTTCGGTTGGAATTCCACGTTGATTGCAATAAAAAACTTGGTCTTCGCCAATTTTACTCGTCGTCGCTTCGTGTTCTATCTTTGCAGATGTGTTTTTACTTTCGATGTAAGGAAAGGTGTGTGCGCCACAATTATTTCCCATTAATAAAGAATCGCATTGTGAGAAATTCCTTGCATTGTCTGCGCCAGATCCAATTTTCACCAAACCTCTGTAACTATTTTGTGATTTCCCTGCCGAAATTCCTTTGGAAATTATGGTCGATTTGGTATTTTTCCCAATATGAATCATTTTCGTTCCCGTATCGGCTTGTTGGAAATTATTAGTAACAGCTATCGAATAAAACTCTCCAACTGAATTGTCTCCTTTTAAAACTACCGAGGGATATTTCCAAGTAATTGCTGATCCTGTTTCAACTTGTGTCCAAGAAATTTTTGCGTTTTTCTCACAAATTCCTCTTTTGGTTACAAAATTAAAAACTCCTCCAACGCCTTCTTTGTTTCCAGGATACCAGTTTTGAACTGTCGAATATTTGATTTCGGCACCATCCAAAGCGATTAATTCAACACAAGCAGCGTGCAACTGGTTTTCGTCACGACTTGGTGCGGTACAACCTTCAAGATACGAAACATAACTTCCTTCATCGGCAATTAATAATGTTCTTTCGAATTGTCCTGTTCCTGCTTGATTAATACGGAAATAGGTTGAAAGTTCCATTGGACAACGAACGCCTTTTGGAATATAACAAAACGAACCATCTGAAAAAACAGCCGAATTTAAAGCTGCATAAAAGTTGTCTTTTTGAGGAACAACCGTTCCAAGATATTTACGAACTAATTCGGGATATTCCTTAATAGCTTCAGAAATACTCATAAAAATAATTCCTTTTTCGCCCAATGTTTTCTTGAAAGTCGTCGCCACCGAAACGGAATCAACAACAATATCCATAGCCACATTGTTCATCATTTTTTGCTCATCAACAGAGATTCCTAACTTTTTATACATTTCTAAAAGTTCAGGATCTACATCGTCTAATGTTTTATTTGGATCTACCGCTTTTGGTGCCGAATAATAAGATATCGCCTGAAAATCGGGTTTTGTATAATGAACATTTGCCCATTCTGGCTCCGTCATTTCTTGCCAAGCACGAAAAGCTTCAATACGCCAATCGGTCATCCATTGCGGCTCTTCTTTTTTGTGGGAAATGGCACGAACAATGTCTTCATTTAAACCAATAGGAAACGTTTCCGATTCTAAATCAGTGTAAAATCCGTATTCGTACTCTTTGGTTTCGAGCTCAATTTTTAAGTCGTCTTCTGTATATTTTGACATAATAGCCCCCTAACCCCGTAGGGAACTCCTATTAGGGGTAAATAGGAATTTAGTATTTATATTTTAAATTTTTTTATGCGTTGAGAATTCCCCCTTTGGGGGTTAGGGGGCTTATAGCGAAAATGATTCTCCACAACCACAAGTTCTACTTGCATTTGGATTATTAAAAACAAATCCTTTTCCGTTTAAACCGCCTGAAAATTCTAAAATAGTTCCTGCTAAATACAAGAATGATTTTTTTTCGACTGCTATTTTCACATTATTAACTTCAAAAACTTTATCGGTTTCGCCAATTTGTTTGTCAAATTTTAATTCATAAGACAAACCCGAGCAACCTCCGCTTTTTACGCCCACACGAACGAAATCTATGGCCGCATCAAAACCATCGTCTTTCATCATATCGACGATTTTTTTACTTGCAATATCTGATACTTGTATCATTTTATTATTTTTTTATAGTAGTAAAAACTGAAATTTTAATTTAAAAATTAATAAACTATTTAGAATTTTTAATCACTCCAGAAATAGCTTATTTTGATTTTGTCTAAATAAAGAACAAATATATTACAATTAAATGTTTTTGTCCTATTTCTTGAACACTTTTTAACTAATAATTGTATAGAAAAAATTGATTTAACATCTTAATAAAGCCGTTCAGATTTCCTAAATTGCAAAAGATTTCAAAACATTAAATCTAAACTATGAAATTATACCCGATAGAA
>JBILPJ010000027.1:0-18051 GCA_044373975.1 Flavobacterium sp.
TTATTATAAATCCCACCGTGAAAATGTAGTGATTAGCAGTTGGCATATCAACGAATATGAATCTTTTGCGATGTGGCAGATTTTCACACAAAAAAGTGAAGGATTGGCAATTCAATCAACTTTGGGACGAATTCAAGAGGCTTTGAAACTCGATACTACCTACAATCAACATATCGGCGAAGTGAATTATATAGATTATAAAAAAGAATATATTCCTTTTGACAATGCCTTTTTTCCCTTTTTATTTAAGCGAAAAAGTTTCCAATATGAAAGAGAAATCCGAATTATTTCTGATGTTACCGAATTTGAATTGAAAATTGATAACGGTTTGAAAATCGATGTTGATATCAACCAATTAATTGAGAAAATTTATATTCATCCAAAATCTGAAAACTGGTATAAAAATTTGGTGATTGAATTGGTACAAAGACTTGGCTTTGATTTCACCATTGAAAAATCAGATTTAGAAAGTGATATTCTAATTTAGAATCTTGCTGTTATTTTAAAATTGAAAACCCTTGTCGTCATATAATTTGGAATACCGTATTGATTTTTCGTATAAACATCACGAACCCAAGTATTGGTAATTGCATTCAAATTATTAAATAAGTTGAAAATTTCCATTCCTATAGACAAATCTTTGAATTTTTTTAACCAATGTCCATTTGGTAAGTTTTTATTATTATCCGTCAAAACTTTGAAAAATCCAACATCCGCACGACGGTAATCTCGCATTTTATTTTGATAAATATAAGGATCTGCATACGATGGCGAACCACCCGGAAGTCCCGTATTATATACTAAATTTAGATATAATTTCACACTTGGAAGGTTAGGCATATAATCCTGAAACAAAATTCCAAATTTCAATCTTTGATCCGTTGGCCTTGGAATAAAACCTTTGTTATCGATATTTTCTTCTGTTTTCAAATAGCCAAAACTAAACCAAGATTCGGTTCCAGGGACAAATTCACCGTTCAAACGAACATCAAGTCCTTGTGCAAAAGCGGTTGCATTGTTATCTGCTGCATATCTAATTCTGACATTGTCCAAAGTATAGGGATTTACATCGGAAAGAATTTTATAATAGGCTTCAGTAACCAACTTAAATGGGCGATTCCACATTTTAAAACTGTAATCATTACTCAAAACAAAATGTATCGATTTTTGCGCTTTTACATTTGGAAGTACTGTTCCCGTTGAATCTCGAAGTTCTCGATAGGATGGTGGCTGAACATACAAACCTGTTGAAAATCTGAAAACCATATCTTTTTCCCAATCGGGTTTGATTGCAAATTGACCTCTTGGACTGAATTCAATTTGATTTTTACCTTCAACAGTTGCGCCAGAAACTTTCCATTGGTGCATTCTCGCTCCTATATTTAACCAAACATCGTGATTCCCTAATTTAGTTTTTCTATTCAATTGGGCATATCCAGAAAATCTGTCAATTGTTGCAAAATTCAATGCTCTAACATTTTGAAATGGAACTAATGGTCCAATGTAAGGCTGATACGGTTGTTGATTTGTAGGCAAATCCAAATTAGGCGGATTTATAGAAAACCCTGCAGAATCGATAACTTCCCACTCCACTACTCTATCACGAATATCTTCACGGGTGTATTTGAAGCCCCATTCAACCTGACTTTTTTTCAAATCGTGAAATCCTTTTACTTCGGCATTTACGATTAAAGCGTCCAAATCATTTCGAGCGTGATTTAATTGCGTTCCGATGGCACGGCTAAAAGTTACCCCACCAAAAGTTTCAGAACCTATATTACTGTCCACTTCGCCCAAATAATAACCTGCGAAAATATCAAAATATTCCTGTTCCAAAGTATGATAGGCAGACCCAATAAATTTTAAAGTGAAATTTTCGCTTGCTTTGAAAGTTGTTTTGAATGCACCAAAATAAGTATCGTATTTGTCTTTTTCTTGCCCTTCATAATATACTTGCAAGGCAATTGGTTCATCAATAGTTCCAAAATTAGTTTGTCTTGAAATGGGTTGATAGTTGTATTTATTTTGAGAAATATTACCCAAAAAACTCCATTGCCATTTTGTCGAAGCATTATAAATTACATTCGTTTGAACATCGGCAAAAGTAGGTCTGAAATTAGTTTCTGTTTGTTGGCTATTTACCAAAAGACTATTATTTCTATAGCGAACACCAGTAATCGCTGACCATTTTTGATTTTTGGAAACTGCATCAACAGCTAAACTTCCTCCTAATAAACTTGCTTCTGCAGCAACTCCAAATTTGGTTGGACGACGGTACGTTATATCTAAAACTGATGATAATTTATCTCCATACTTTGATTGAAATCCACCTGCCGAGAAATCGACATTTTGAACTAAATCTGTATTGGTGAAACTCAAGCCTTCTTGCTGCCCCGAACGAACCAAGAACGGACGATAGACTTCAACTTCATTAACATAAACTAAATTTTCATCGTAATTTCCACCACGAACGGCGTATTGTGTGCTCAATTCATTATTAGAATATACACCTGGCAATGTTTTCAAAATATTCTCAATTCCTGCATTGGCACCCGGGATTCTTCTGATAACTTCGGGTTCAATTGTGGTAATTCCCTGAACTCGTTTTCTATTATTTGCAGTGATAATTACCTCGCCCATTTGCTCCGCTTTTTCATTCATCGTAACATTGAATTCAAAGTCTTCGTTGGTTTTTAATTCCAATGTTGCTGTGGTTTTCTTTAAAGATACGTGTGTAAAAACAAGCGTTATTTTCTTATTTGCAGGAACTGTCAATGAATAAAAACCATTGGAATTAGTAACCGTAGATTTAGATTGATAGGATATATTTACGTTTTCGACAGGATTATTGTTTTCGTCTAAAATGATTCCTTTTACTCGTGCATTTTGAGCAAAAACGAAGCTTCCGATAAATAAAAACAGTATAGTAATTAGTAGATTTTTGATTTTCAAGAGTATTTATTTTTTAATTTGACTTCTAAAAAATTGCGTTTCAAAGATAGTAGAATTTCCTACATTATCAGTAACAACAACTTTTAAATCGTTTTTCCCTTCTGACACAATTCCATCATCAAAATTGTGAAACATTTTTTTAGTTTTATAATCGTATTCAAATAAAATCCAATTTCCATTTAAATAACCATCGTACGTTTTTATCCCTGACAACTCATCATTTATGGTAAATTCTATTGTTTTTTTATCGCTAATCCACTTACCTTCAATGTTTTTACTAATTTTAATTGTCGGCGAAATGGTATCTTTCATCAAAATGAATTTTCCCCAATTTTTAGTATAGGAAGTAAACGTGTTTTCTTTTAATTTGGTATAATTATAATAGGTTTTGTTATCTTGAATAGATCCAATAAACATTTTTTCCTTGTCTTTTTGAGATGAAATAGAATCAAGTATAGAAATTACAAAATTGGAATGAACGGGAATATTTTCATTGTCCAATAATAAAGCATTGTCTTTTTCTTCAAAATTCAAATAAAAATCATCGTAAAAAATACCTTTTGGAATATAAAAAGTCCAATTTCCTTTTTCAAAATTATATTCTTTATTCGATTTAATGAAAAATTTCGTTTTTTTGACTTTTAAAGTATCAATAGCGGGTTCCAAAGAATTTTCAATGGGAATAGTGATTATTGTTTTATTATTATTAAAATCCGAAACCTCAATTCTACAAATTTGATTGGTATTTTGAGTAATATTTATTATTCCGTTATTATCATAAGGCTTGATAATACTCAATGGAAATGGTGTTTTCATAAATAATTTCTGAACCCTTTGCCCCATTCTTTTGTATCTTGGATAATCAATTAAGGCATTTATGTATCGCATTTCATCGAATGCACACGAATCAAATTGATAGCCAAAAATAGTTTTTCCATTCAAAAAAGTTTCTACTTTATAAATTCCATTCCTATCCCAAGACAAATCCGATAAATCAAATGTATTGATTCCAAAACCTATTTTTCCATTGGCAAGAATTTTATCGCAATAATAACTTCCATCTTTTTGCAAAGTTAAATTGACCATAAATGGATTTTTGGATTTATTTATTACCGTATTTTCATCTATGGGATAAACTAAGACATTCGTAATAACGGGTTTTTGTGTGTCTTTTATTAAGGCATCAAAACCAAAGAAAAGTGGATTTATAGTTTTTTCTGTTTGGGAATCACGTATTTCAAAATGCAAATGCGGCCCATCCGAACCTCCAGTATTTCCAGATAAAGCAATAATTTCACCTTTTTTAATTGGCAATTGATTTGGTTTCAAATACAAATCAACTTCATAGGATTTTTCCTTGTATTGATTCATTTTTAAATACGATTCAATCACAGAATTTAAAGATTTTAGATGTCCGTAAACCGTTGTGAAGCCATTTGGATGTGTGATATAGATTGCTTTTCCATAACCAAAAGTAGAAATTTTAATTCTTGAAACATACCCTTCAGCAGAAGCAAAAATATTCAAACCTTCCTTTTTTTGAGTTTTATAATCAAAACCTGCGTGAAAATGATTGGGTCTTAATTCACCAAAATTCCCTGAAAGTTGCGTTGGTATATCCAAAGGTGCACCAAAATAATCTTTTGGATATTGATTTTGAGAAAAAACAGAGGCTGATATAAATACTAAAAATAAAATGATTTTCATTTGAAAGGTTTCTGCTAATTTAAACAAAAAAAGATAAAAATCTAAAATAAATTGAAGCTATAAACAACTAAATTTCAAAATATTAAAAACTTTTATTCTGTTTGATGTAAAATTTTTAAGAAAAAAGCACTTTAATTAAATAGGAATATTAACTTTGTGGATTAAGTAATGATTTAGTTTCATAATGAGTGAAATTGCAGAAATAGTTGATACTCTTGAAGGAAGTATAGAGAAACTCTTTAGTAAAATAGATACTTTAGAGAAAAATACTCATATTTTAAAGAGCGAATTAAGCGAGTCTGCTATAATTATAAAAAAACAATCCGATGCGATTGAAGTATTAAAAACACAATATAATTCACTTAAAATGGCGAATTCATTGCTTGGCAGTGATGAAAATAAAAGAGATACAAAGCTAAAAATAAATTCATTAATTCGTGAAATTGATTACTGTATTGCACAGTTATCTGATTAGTAAAAAATTATGGATGAAAAGCTTAAAATTAAATTATCAATTGCAGACAGAGTTTATCCGTTAACGGTAGATATGTCGCAGGAAGAAGGATTACGAAGTGCTTCTAAGAAAATTGATGTTATGATTAAGCAATTTGAAGAAAATTATGCGGTTCGTGATAAGCAAGATGTATTGGCAATGTGTGCCTTACAATTTGCCTCTCAATTAGAACAAAAGCAAATTGACAAGTCAATCGATAACGTAGAAACGAACGAAAGACTGAAGAAAATTAATGATTTATTAGCAAAATATCTCGACAAATAAACACGTTCTTTACAATAACTAAGATACTGCCTACATTAGTTCACATTTGGTAAACTCAACACTAACAATTTAGAATGAGCGAATCTTCATTACTATAGAATGCCTTGCTTTGACTAGGAATCTTGAACAATGAGTTAGCTCAAAACTTGTATTTCCGAGTTTATTCAAGCAACCTAATGTAGGCTTTTTTTATATATAAATTTTAACAAACATGGACAGTACATTAATTATAATTATTTCAGGAATAGCGGGAATTGCAGGCGGTTTTATCGTTGCGAAAATGATGGAAAAAAGCAACGTTTCCAATTTAGTTCAAAATGCTAAAAAAGAAGCCGCATCCATATTAAAAGATGCAAATCTTGAAGGTGAAAACATCAAAAAAGACAAAATTCTTCAAGCAAAAGAGAAATTTATTGAGCTAAAATCAGAACACGAAGAAGTAATTCTTGCTCGTGATAGAAAAGTAGCAGAAGTAGAAAAAAGAGTACGCGACAAAGAATCTCAAATCTCTAACGAATTGGCAAAAGCCAAAAAAGTAAACGACGATTTTGAAGCTAAAACAGTAGAATATACTTCAAAAGTTGAAATTCTTGACAAAAAACAACAAGAAGTTGAGAAAATGCACAAGAGTCAGTTGAACCAATTGGAAGTAATTTCAGGTTTATCGGCTGAAGACGCTAAAGACCAATTGATTGAAGGTTTGAAAGCAGAAGCCAAGACCAAAGCGATGTCGCACATTCAAGATACTATTGAAGAAGCTAAATTAACAGCGCAACAAGAAGCTAAGAAAATCATTATCAATACTATTCAACGTGTTGGAACAGAGGAAGCTGTAGAAAATTGTGTATCCGTTTTCAACATTGAATCTGACGATGTAAAAGGGAGAATTATTGGTCGTGAAGGTAGAAATATTAGAGCTTTAGAAGCTGCAACTGGAGTTGAAATCATTGTTGACGATACACCAGAAGCAATTATATTATCTTGTTTTGACCCTGTTAGAAGAGAAATTGCACGTCTAGCACTTCATAAATTAGTAACCGACGGAAGAATTCACCCAGCGAGAATTGAAGAAGTTGTAGCTAAAACTGCCAAACAAATTGACGATGAAATTATTGAAGTTGGAAAACGAACAGTAATCGATTTAGGCATTCACGGATTACACCCTGAGTTAATCAAAGTTGTAGGTAGAATGAAATACCGTTCGTCTTATGGACAAAATTTACTGCAACACTCTCGTGAAGTTTCCAAACTTTGTGGAATTATGGCAGCCGAATTAGGATTGAACGTAAAACTTGCCAAAAGAGCCGGATTATTACACGATATTGGAAAGGTTCCTGACGCAGAAAGTGATTTACCACACGCATTATTAGGAATGCAATGGGCGGAGAAATACGGTGAAAAAGAAGAAGTTTGCAACGCAATTGGAGCCCACCACGACGAAATCGAAATGAAATCATTGTTATCGCCAATTATCCAAGTATGCGATGCTATTTCTGGAGCACGTCCTGGAGCAAGACGCCAAGTTTTGGATTCTTACATTCAACGTTTGAAAGATTTAGAAGAAGTTGCTTATGGATTTACTGGTGTTAAAAACGCTTATGCAATCCAAGCGGGTAGAGAATTACGTGTTATTGTTGAAAGCGAAAAAGTTTCTGACGACAATGCAGCCACATTATCTTTTGAGATTTCCCAAAAAATTCAAACTGAAATGACCTATCCAGGACAAGTGAAAGTTACCGTAATTAGAGAAACCAGAGCGGTAAACATAGCGAAATAAAATCCCATCCTAACCTTCCCAAAGGGAAGAAAATGTTGGAGTTAAAAAATATAAGACTTGCTAATTGGCAAGTCTTTTTTTTATGAAATATTTTTAGATTCACCAATTTTTAGTGATTTTTTTTTGGGCGTGCCCTCGTTTAGAACGTTTTGAGTAACGAGGAAATTTGTACTAAACTCGGTCGGGTTTTCCGCTGCAAGTCCTCGCCAAGTTCCGCTTTCGTTACACTTCGCTGTGGGCTTTGCACTTCACCCCCTCACGCAAAAGAGACAACTTAGAGTGTTAGATTTATAGACTTCTTAGATTCCCAAATAACCAAATTAACGAATAACCAAATACACCCTTATTAAATTATTTCCTAGGGTGAAAAGAATTCATAATTTCCGATAAATGCTTTCTGTCAAGATGCACATATATTTCTGTAGTAGTAATGGATTCGTGACCCAACATCAATTGGATAGACCTTAAATCGGCACCGTTTTCTAATAAATGGGTAGCAAAAGAATGACGGAATGTATGTGGACTTATAATTTTATTCAAATCAATTTTCACGGCCAAATCTTTAATAATTGTAAAAATCATTGCACGAGTCAATTGGCGTCCTCTCCTATTCAGAAACAAAGTATCTTCATGACCTTTTTGAATATTGACATGAGTTCGAACTGAATTTTTATAAATTTCAATGTAATTTTGGGTAATCGAACCAATTGGAACAAAACGTTGCTTATTTCCTTTTCCTGTAATTTTTATAAACCCTTCATCAAAAAACAAATCCGAAATTTTTAAGGAAACTAATTCTGAAACTCGAAGTCCGCATCCGTAAAGCGTTTCTAAAATGGCACGATTACGCTCGCCTTCATTGGAACTCAAATCGATTGCTGCAATCAATCTGTCTATATCGATTATAGACAAAGTATCAGGAAGTTTTCTGCCTATTCTAGGGGTTTCAATTAATTCTAAAGGGTTGTCTGTTCTATAATCTTCAAATAACATGTATGAAAAAAAACTTTTTAAACCTGAAATAATCCTGGCTTGAGAACGGGCATTTACTTCTTTTGCAACACTATAAATAAAAAGCTGTATTGTTTCTTCGTTTATGTTCAATGGAGAAACTGAAATTGAATTTTCATCCAAAAAAAGACACAAACGCTCAATATCAAAAGTATAATTGTCTATGGTATTTTTAGACAAACCCCTTTCAATTCTTAAATACGATTGATAACTTTTTATATAAGACTTCCAATTCATGACTACAAAGGAAAACAATTTGCATAAAAAAACCTCCAAATTTTGGAGGTTAATTAATTTTAAAAAAACAAAAAAATTAGAAATGCAAAACAAATCCAATATTGAATTGGAGAGTATTCTTATCCGTATAATTGTCATTTAAAGTTAGATTGTATCTAACTCCAGGTTCGACACTTACATTAGATCCTAAAAACCAGGCATAGCCAGCTTGAATTCCTAAATAAGAAGGATTTTCGTCAAAATCTTTAATAGTAGCACCAGAATAATCAACTTGAACCGGTATTTGACTATCGATATAATATTTTGCTCCCATTTTATAAGAAAAAATATTGGTGTCAATAAGGTCATTTTTCATACCGCCATAACCTAATCCGACTTTTAAAGCCAAATCTTTTATTACAAAATAGCCTACTTCTGCACCAACATTATATTCTGTATCTCCATCTGTGTCAGAGTAGCCAAAGCCTGTATAAGCTCCCATCGGTGTTCCAAATGCTGTATTCGCTTCAATAAGCCATTTTCCAACTTCTGTTTGCCCTTCGTTTTTTGATTTTAATTTGTCTTGCGCATTAACGATTCCAAATACTAAAAGTGCTCCAAGAGTTACCATAATTTTCTTCATTTTTGTTTTGTTTATGATTTATAAGAATAAAATTATATGTTAATTTCTTAAATCATCCATTAAAAATCATAAACTCGATATATGGTAAACTAAAACCGATTAAAAACAAAAAACCACGCCAATGGCGTGGTAATGTAATTATTTTACGAAAAAATAAATTAGAATTTATAAGCAACTCCAAACTTTACATTAGCAAAATCACTATTTAATGTAAATGATTGAACTTCATTATTAATTTTGTAATTTAATAATGCCAAAGATGTTTCTAGAACAAAGTTTTCAGAAACAAAATAGCTAAATCCTGGACCTACAGACATATTGAATTCATTATCCGCACCATCAACTGCTGGGATACTTAATGTAGAAGCAATTTGTGAAAAGATAGAGAATTGATTTGCTGCCGCATAATACTTTCTAAGATTTAATCCTAAAGTATAATCTTTAGCTTTCATTTGATTAGAATTCACACCAAGTGAAATTCCATAAGTAACAGATTCCATAAAGAACTTGTTATACGTAATAGCAACATTCAAGGGACGATTAGAACCTGCTTGATTGTCTTCAAATTTAAAAGAACCAGTAATAAAACTACTACCTTCTGAATAACCAAGTTTTTTTGCTTCTTTTTCTTGTGCATAAGAAAATCCAAAAGCAACTAAAGCGATTAATGTTAAAATACTTTTTTTCATTTGTTTTTTTGTTAAAAATTATGTTAATCTGGCACAAACTTACAATTTTTTTTTTAATCAAACTATTTTATAAAAAAAAACCACGCCATTGGCGTGGTTTATATTAAAAAAATTTGGAAATTAGAATCTCCAACCCATTCTTAAAGTTGGGCTAAGTCCTGGATTTAATCCAAAAGAAGTTGAAGCATCACCTGCATCTGGTGTAGTACTAATTACAGATAAACCGTAATTTAATTCACATCCAATGTACACATTTGGAATAACATAATAATCACAACCAGTGAATACTTGAGCTGAAACTCCTAAAGTAGAAGTTTTCATATCATCTTTACCGTATCCTAAGTTTCCTTCATAACCCCAATAAGTAGATAATCTTGAAGCACCTTTCATGTGGTTTTCAACACCAATACCAAAAGCTACAGCCATTGCAGTTTCAGCATCAGCATTTTCTTTGTTTACAGAAAGCAAAGCCGTGTAACGCATAGCTTTAGTATCGCTAGAGAATTTTCTCAATCTAAGACCTTGTGCTGCAGCACCTCCATAGAAAGAAGGTAAAGCAAACATTGTAGCACCTGATAAATTTGGAGTAAATACTACCTCCACTTGAGAACTTCCTGCTGCTGGTTTTGAAAATGTACCTGCATTTGTTGTTTGAGCGTTTGCAAAACTAACTGCTAAAACTGCTCCTAATGTTAAAATAATCTTTTTCATTTTTGTTTTTGTTTAAAATTAATTATGTAAAACTATAAATTTATGTTAATACACTATTTCTTACTTAAAATCAGTTATTAACAAATTTATTAACAATACGGCATTTCAAACGTAATAGTAACTCTTAAATCGTTGAAAACAAGTTAATAAGCCAATGATTTAGCCATGGTACGAATTCAGAAAAAATAATCAATTAAATAAAAAAAGTCGTGCAAACATCTAATTATCTGTTAGAATTCTTATTTTTACTAAAAAAATACTATGAAAATCATTGTCATCAACGGACCAAATCTTAATCTTTTAGGAAAAAGAGAGCCAGAAATTTATGGAAATCAAACTTTTGATGCTTATTTTGATACATTAAAAGCCAAATTCCCACAAATTGAACTTGTCTATTTTCAAAGTAATATTGAAGGAGAGTTAATTTCTAAAATTCAGGAAGTTGGTTTTTCTTATGATGGTATTGTTTTAAACGCTGCTGCATATACACATACTTCAATTGGAATCGGTGATGCAGTAAAAGCTATTTCCACTCCTATAATAGAAGTTCATATTTCAAATACTTTTTCTCGAGAAACTTTTCGCCACCAATCTTATATTTCTCCAAATGCAAAAGGCGTAATTATCGGATTTGGGATGAAGAGTTATGATTTGGCTTTGCAGTCTTTTTTATAGTTTGTAGAAGTTGAGGAGTTTATAGGTTTTAAAAGTTACACAGAGATACACGGAGAAAAAAGAGATACACGGGAGTTATTTCTCTGTAAGTCTCTAAAAAATGATAGAAATCTCTGTGAATCTCTGTGATATTTTAAAAATTACACAGAGATACACGGAGAAAAAGGAGATTCACAGAGCTATTTCTCATTGAATCTCAAAAAAAAGGAAGTCTCTGTGAATCTCTGTGAAATTAAAAATAGCTAAACGGAGAAAAAAGAGATGCATTGAGGAATATTTCTCTGTGAGTCTCTAAAAAAATGATAAAAAATCTCTGTGAATCTCTGTGAGATTTTAAAAGTCACACTTAGAAACACGTTGTTTAAAATTATAACCTGTAACAATTATATCTTCCATTCGTCGTTACTCTACAAATCAATACTTACTATGAAAAAAATATTCTTGTTTCTACTATTAGCCTCTTTCGCTACTTTTGCTCAAATTAAAGGAACTGTTTCCGATGAAAAAGGCAATCCCCTACCCTTCGTGAATGTTTTTTCTGCAAATACCTATAACGGAACAACTTCCAATGATAGCGGAAAATACGAATTGAATATTAAAACAACTGGAAAGCAAACTATAGTATTTCAATATTTAGGATTTAAAACTCAAAAAATATCGATTTTAGTTGAAAAGCTACCTTATGTATTAGATGTAAAATTATATGAGGAAAATTTCACACTCAATGAAGTCATAATTAACCCAAAAGACAATCCTGCCAATGCAATAATTCGAAGTGCTATTGCCAGTAAAAAAGAAAACTCTGATAAGACTGGTCGATTTAATGCCGATTTTTATTCGCGTGGAATTTTCAAAGTTAAAGATTTACCTAAAAAAATTATGGGAATGAAAGTAGATATGGGTGGGGAAATGGGTTCCACTTTAGATTCTACAGGAAGCGGCATTATTTACTTATCTGAAACAGTTTCTAAAATAACCTTTGAGAAACCAAATAATTTAAAGGAGAAAATCATCGCATCAAAAATTAGCGGAAACAACAATGGTTTTAGTTATAATACGGCTGAATCTGCGACTTATGATTTTTATAATAACACTTTAGATTTTGATATTAGTCTGATTTCGCCAATTGCAAACAACGCCTTTAATTATTATAAATACAAATTAGAAGGTACTTTTTTTGATGAAAACAACCAGCAAATTTGCAAAATAAAAGTAATTCCAAAACGAGACAAAGAGCCTGTTTTTGAAGGATACATCTATATTGTTGATGATAGTTGGGCGATTTACGGATTGGATTTAGACATTAAGGGTTACCGAATGAAGAATGAATTTGTAGATACAATGACATTAAAACAAAATTACAACTACAATTCAAAAAACAAAATTTGGGCAAAAAATTCACAAAGTTTGGCTTTTAATGCTGGAATTTTTGGAATTAAATTCAACGGAAAATTTAATTATGTTTTTAGTAATTATGAATTCCTAGATTCTTTTGAAAAGAAAACTTTTAGTAATGAAATTTTGAGTTTTGAAGAAAATGCCAACAAAAAAGATTCTATCTATTGGAATAAAAACAGACCTATTCCATTGACCGCTGAAGAAAACGCTGATTATATTAAAAAAGATAGTATTTATATTGTCAGAAATTCCAAAACCTATTTGGATTCTATCGATAAGAAAGATAATAAATTTAAAATTGTAGATATCATATCGGGTTATAGCTATAGAAACAGTTCCAAAAAAACTAACTTCAATTATGTCGGATTGCTTGATTTGAGTTCCCTAAGTTTCAACACCGTTCAAGGTTACAGTATCTCTTCTGGATTTAATTTCAGAAAAAGAAATAAAGAAAAAGGGAGAAATACCGAAATAAATACCGAAGTTAATTACGGTTTTTCAGATACTCGATTGCGTATAACTGGAAAATTCAACCACCGTTTCAACAATCAGGATTATGCCTATTTGAATATTTCTGGCGGAACAAAAGTAAACCAGTTTAATGATAATGAACCTATTAGTCCAATAATAAATTCCTCGAGTTCGCTGTTCTTTAAAAATAATTTTATGAAATTATATAATTTAGAATTTGCTAAAATAAATTATGGTAAAGTTGTAGCTAATGGATTGAATTTAAGCGGTAAAATAGAATACGAACAACGAAAACCTTTATTGAACACAACTGATTTTATAATTATAAAAAGTAACGATTTATATTCTTCGAATAATCCATTAGACCCAAATGATTTTGTAAATTCAGGATTTGAAGCGCATCATCTAGTAAAAATAGGTTTGAATGCTAAAATTAATTTTGGAAACAAATACTTTTCTCGCCCCGATGGACGGTTCAATATTAGAAATCAAAAATATCCTACACTTTACTTTGCTTATGAAAAAGCAGTTGCGGGAAGCGATAAAAAATACGAATTTGACCATGTAAATGCTCGTTTGTATTATGATATAAATATTGGAAACAAAGGAAATCTTGCGATGAATTTAAAAGTTGGGGAATTCTTTAATGCCGAAAACATTGCTTTTATGGATTTCAAGCATTTTAATGGAAATCAAACTCATATTGGTGGAACAGACCGTTATTTGAATGTGTTTAATTTGCTTCCTTATTATTCAAATAGTACTAATGACAGCTATTTTGAAGCGCATTTGGAACATAACGACAAAGGATTTATTATGAATAAAATCCCCTTGTTGAACAAATTAAAATCGACATTGATTTTAGGATTTCACAATCTTGCCATTCCAGACAGAAAACCATATTCTGAAATTAGCATTGGACTTGATAATTTAGGTTTTGGAAAATTCAAACTGTTCCGACTTGATTATGTCCGATCGTATCAAAATGGTTATCAAGGTGATGGGGTAGTTTTTGGATTAAAAATACTTAATGCTTTAGACTAAAATAGTATTACAAATAAAAACGGGTAAGAAGTAATTCTCACCCGTTTTTTTATTTATTATCTGGCGCACTTGGTTCAATGTGAATCAAAACGTGCCCTAATTCAAATATCTTTTCTCGCAAAGTATCTTTTAATAAATGGGCTAAATCGTGCCCTTCTTTCACCGAAATTGTAGCATCAACAACAGCGTGCAAATCTACGTGGTATTTCATTCCAGATTTGCGAATAAAGCATTTTTCAGTTTCTATAATTCCGTCAACATTTAGAGAAACAGTTCTTATTTCAGCAACCAAATCATCATATAAATGTTCGTCCATAATTTCGCCCAAAGCAGGTCTGAAAATGAGATAACTATTATAAAGTATGAATCCAGATGCAAAAAGTGCTGCCCAATCATCGGCAGATTCGTATCCTTTTCCAAGAAATATTGCGATTGAAATCCCAATAAATGCAGCCACCGAAGTAATTGCATCGCTTCTATGGTGCCAAGCATCCGCTTTTAGTGACGAACTATTTGTTTGAATTCCTCGTTTCATAACCAATCGGAATGAAAATTCTTTCCAAATAATAATTGCACCCAAAACGATTAATGTCCAAGATTTTGGCAATTCGTGGGGTATTCCTATATTGCTGATACTTTCGTAAGCAATAATTGTAGCCGAAGTAATTAAAAAACCAACTACTAAAAACGTTACCAATGGTTCCGCACGGCCGTGACCATAAGGATGGTTCGCATCAGCGGGACGGTTTGAATATTTGATTCCAAATAAAACTAAAAAGGAAGAAAAAATATCTGTTGTCGATTCAATTGCATCGGCAATTAGAGCGTAAGAATTTCCAAAAACACCTGCAATTCCTTTGATAACGGCCAAGCAAGTATTTCCAACAATACTAAAGTACGTTGCTTTTACAGCTGTTTGTTCGCTAGTGTTCATTATGAATTGTAGGTATTATCTAATTTGGGTTATTCCCGAATAATATTTGCTCCAATTGCTCTCAATCTTTCGTCAATTCTTTCGTAACCTCTATCAATTTGTTCAATATTTTGAATTGTGCTCGTTCCTTTTGCAGAAAGTGCCGCAATCAATAATGAAATTCCAGCACGAATATCTGGTGATGACATTGTTGTAGCTTTCAATTGTGATTCGAAATTATGTCCCATAACTACAGCTCTGTGCGGATCACATAACATAATTTTGGCACCCATATCAATCAGTTTATCAACGAAAAACAAACGGCTTTCAAACATTTTTTGGTGAATTAACACATCGCCTTTTGCTTGTGTGGCAACTACCAAAACAATGCTCAATAAATCGGGTGTAAAACCTGGCCAAGGTGCATCAGCAATAGTAAGAATTGAACCATCGATGTCGGTTTTTATTTCGTAACCATTAGTATGAGCTGGAATATAAATGTCGTCGCCTCTTTTTTCAAGGGTAATTCCTAATTTTCTGAACGTATTTGGGATAACTCCTAAGTTTTCCCAACTTACATTTTTGATTGTAATTTCACTTCTGGTCATTGCGGCAAGCCCAATCCAAGAACCAATTTCAATCATGTCTGGAAGGATTCTGTGTTCGCATCCACCCAAATTTTGAACTCCTTCAATGGTCAATAAATTGGATCCTACTCCAGTTATTTTAGCTCCCATTGAATTCAACATTTTACATAATTGTTGCAAATATGGTTCGCAAGCAGCATTGTAAACTGATGTTTTTCCTTTGGCTAAAACGGCTGCCATCACAATATTTGCAGTTCCTGTAACGGAGGCTTCGTCCAATAACATATCGGCGCCAACCAATCCGTCAGCAGCTTCTACGCCATAAAAATGGTCTTCTCTGTTGTAACGGAATTTTGCTCCAAGATTTATAAAGCCTTCAAAATGAGTATCTAACCTTCTGCGTCCAATTTTGTCTCCGCCTGGTTTTGGAATATATCCTCTTCCGAAACGAGCCAAAAGTGGTCCAACAATCATTATAGAACCTCTTAAAGAGCCGCCTTCTTTTTTGAAAGCTTCGGTTTCTAGGTAGCCAACATTTACTTCGTCAGCCTGAAAAGTTATAGAACTTGTAGAATTTCTTTGAATTTTTACTCCTAAATTACCTAATAAAGTAATTAATTTATTGACATCAATAATGTCTGGAATATTGTTGATAGTTACTTTTTCTGGGGTTAAAAGTACTGCACACAAAATTTGTAACGCTTCGTTTTTTGCTCCTTGTGGGGTGATTTCCCCTTTTAGTTGAATGCCACCTTCAATTTTAAATGTTCCCATATTTTTTAATTATGAATTTTTAATTATGAATTATGAGTTAATGAAAAACTGGAAACTCATAAATTTTAAATTTTTTATAATGGTTTTCTTGGTTGATTTTTGTGAATAGGATTATTTGGCTTTCCTGATTTGGTGATTTTTGGTTTAATAAGCGGTCCTGAAGGATTGATTTTATTAGAACTACGATTATTGGTTCTCATTAAATCTGAGGTAGTCAAAAGCGATTCTGTGCTTTGAAGCATATCGATTTTTCCTTCTGAAAGTTCATATAAATGTTCAAAAATCACATCGTCTTTAACGGTGTCTTTGTTCCAACTTAAATATGATTTTTTCATATGATTGGCGATAACTTTAATCAATGCTGATTTCATATCGCCATCTTCCCATTTGTTGGCAACATCAATCATATATTTGATATTATTACCATAATAACGATATTTTGGAAAGTTTTGCGGGTATTTTAAAACATCCGGTTTTAGTTGTAAAACCTCACGAGTTGGAATTGGATAGGGTGAATTTACATCCAATTTGAAGTCGGACATAATGAAAAGTTGATCCCAAAGTTTGTGTTGAAAATCCAATACATCACGAAGGTGTGGGTTTAAACTTCCCATTACTTGTATGATATATTTGGCTGCTTTATTGCGCTCAATTGGATCTTCAATGGCTGTTGCTTGCTCAATCAATTTTTGCAAATGACGACCATATTCTGGAATGATAAGATGTTCTCTTTCTGAATTGTATTCTAAATTAAATACAACATCGTTTGCTACTTCTTTTTGATATTTTGTAACCATAATTTATAGGGAAATTATACCTTTTACAGTTGAAAGTTCTAGGTATTTGTCAATTATTTTTTGTGCATTTGGCATTTGAACATCAATTGAGATGCTGGTATATTTGCCTGTTTTTGAATTTTTGGTTTGAATTACGGCACCCATACTATTGAATGCATTTTCCACTTTATCTATTTTTTCTTGGTCTGTTGGAACGATGAATTTGAACAAATATTCGGCTGGCCAAGTATTGCTATTGTTCAATTCTGTCTTCAATCTTTCATAAAATTCCTTGGTATCCTTGTCCATTCTAAAATATATTATAGCAAATATAAGGTAAAATTTGTGAATTATAAAGTTTGATTGAGTTTTTGAAATTTACAAAAGTTCAAATGAATACTTTTTAGCCCTGATGGAAATGGAAATCCCACGCTTTTGGGCGTGGATTGCAATGGACAGCAGGAATTGCAATTGCTGAAAATGCGGAAATTACCGCTCCAAAAAAAATTAATATTCCCATTGACGGGTTTTATTCAAAATTTCCTGAGCTTCGATTTCTTCGGCAGGAATGACTTTTAGAAACGACGGATGTTGCTCGATGGCAAATTCTACTTTCTCGACAATTTGCTCAATTGTGTCGTTTTCATAGTCAATTTCGAGGGGCGGTTTTATGATAAAAGATTGCAAAATTCCTTTCTTTTTCATCCGCAAACCCTTTTTATCAAAGGAACGACGAAAACCGTCGATGACGATGGGAACGACGATTGGGCGGTGCTGCTTGATGATGTGTGCGGTGCCTTTTCGGACGGGTTTGAACGATTTTGTGGTGCCTTGCGGGAAGGTAATGACCCAACCGTCGGCGAGTGCGATTTTTATATTTTCGGTGTCATTTGGATTAATATCTCGTTTTTCGTCAACGTCTTTTCCTT
>JBILPJ010000028.1:0-17835 GCA_044373975.1 Flavobacterium sp.
TCGGTTTCTGTTTGAACCGTTATTTGATTTTCAGATTCTTCATAATTGACTACTTTTTGATTTACAAAAGTGATATTTTCTTGTTTTGAAATGGCATCAAAAACAAAATTATAAAAGTCTATTCCACGAATTTGGTTGTATTTGTAGGGATTTAAATTGATGTCAATTTTAAAATCTTGATTGGCAAACAAAGCCGAATTCCATTTTTTATGAATTATAGTTTCCCAATTTTCATTGTTTTCAGTCCAAAAACACCAGGTTCTATCGTTGGCTTTTTTAGAATTTTCGTCCAATAATAGAATTGATTTATCAGAAAATTTTCCTGATTGCACCATTTTATAAACCGTCATTAAAGCTGATAATCCTGTGCCAGAAAAAATATAGTTGTAGTGTAGCATTTATATTCGAAATGAAAATCCAAAAGCAAAATAATTTTTGGGTGCGTTTTTTGTAATTCCAAAACCCGATGACAAATCTAACATAAAATTATCGTTTATCAAATAGGTTATTCCGCCATCAAAATTATGATTGGCTTTGTTTTTTTGAGGCGCAAAACCAAATAATTCAATATAAGATCCTACTTTTTTTGTTATTGAATACCCTGTTGTCAAAGTATAAATAAAAGTGGGTTCAGCAGAAAATCCGTCCCATTCAGCACCCAAATTATAACTCAAAGAAAATTTATTTGATAAAGTGTGCTGCATTACAAATCTAAATTCAGGCGCATAAAAATCAGTTTTATTTTTTGCGGAAGCAGCATTTGGCAGACCAATATGTGCAATAAAAGATGTTTTAGGAACAATTCCTTTTTCTTCGGCTAATTTTACTTTAAAACCTACATATATTGGCGCTAAACCATCTTGTGTATTTTCGCCAATTTTTTCTGATATAAATTCGGTGATTAATCTCAATTCAAAATTTTCATTGACACCATATTTCCATAAAACAGTTGGTAAAGTATTGGTTTTGCTGATTTCATCATTTTTCTGAAAAGTAAATCCAGTTTCTACTTGAAACATTCCTCTTGGAACAATTGCTGGAGTTTCAGTTTGATCGGGTCTGTCCGCTTGAATTGGTTCATTTATTTGTGCATTCCCAACAATAGTTTGTAAAAACAAAAAGAATAGTAATTTAAGTTTCATAAAATCATTTTTAGACAAAGCTAAAAAAATGTTTTGATAATAAAAAATATTATTTACTTTTGTAAGACAAAATTTTTAAAATGACAATTTCAGAAGAGAATTATATTAAAGTAATTTATCATTTATCATTAGTTTCTCCGAAAGGTGTGAATACGAATTCAATTGCCGCAATGTTAGTTTCCAAAGCTTCGTCAGTAACCGATATGCTAAAAAAACTTTCAGAAAAAAACCTGGTTTCTTATCAAAAATATCAAGGGGTAACATTGACAGAAGCGGGTTTTCACTCTGCAAAAATGATTGTTAGAAAACACCGATTATGGGAAGTTTTTTTGGTTGACAAATTAAATTTTTCTTGGGATGAAGTTCACGAAATCGCTGAAGAATTAGAACATATAAAATCTGAAAAATTAATTATTAAGTTAGATGAATATCTTGGTTTTCCGTCATTTGATCCTCACGGTGATCCTATTCCAAATGCAAATGGCGAAATTCAAAAAATAGACAAATTATTATTATCAGAGGCTGAATTCAATCAAAATTATATATGTGTCGGAGTTAAAAATTCATCCGTCGAGTTTTTACAATATTTAGATAAAAAAAATATATTTTTAGGTGCTCCAATTAAGGTTATTTCCTCCGAAAAGTTTGATCAATCATTGACAATTAATTTGAATTCCGAGACTATTTCCATTTCTAATAAAATAGCAGAAAATTTATATATTAAATTACAATAAATTATGGGCAAATCACTTGAAGAAGTTAACCAATCGGTGTCAACGCAAAATAAAAAAACAGGATTTAGAAAAATTCTTGCTTTTTTTGGCCCTGCCTATTTGATAAGTGTGGGGTATATGGATCCCGGAAATTGGGCAACCGATATTGCGGGTGGAAGTCAATTTGGTTATGCTTTGCTGTGGGTTTTGTTGATGAGTAATTTGATGGCGTTGTTGTTGCAAAGTTTGAGCGCTCGTTTGGGAATCGTTACACAGCGGGATTTGGCACAAGCTTCCAGAGAAACGTATTCGCCTTTTGTGAATTATATTCTGTATTTTTTAGCCGAAATTGCTATCGCAGCTTGTGATTTGGCAGAGGTTTTAGGAATGGCAATTGGGATTAATTTATTATTTGATATTCCGTTAATTCAAGGGGTTTTAATTACCGTTTTAGATACTTTTTTATTGCTATTTCTAATCAATAAAGGCATTCGGAAAATGGAAGCTTTTGTAATTGTTTTGGTTGTAATAATTGGGATTTCATTTATTTTTGAAATGTTTTTTGCTCAGCCTGAAATGGGGAAAGTAATTTACGGATTAATTCCTTCAATGCCCAATTCGGCTGCCTTATACATTGCAATTGGAATTATTGGCGCAACCGTAATGCCACACAATTTATACTTGCATTCGTCTTTAGTTCAAACCCGAAAATTTGAAAGAACAACCGAAGGAATTAAGCAAGCCTTGAAATATAATTTTATAGATTCTACCATTGCATTGAACTTGGCTTTTTTTGTAAATGCAGCAATTTTGATATTGGCAGCCGCTACATTTTACAAAAATGGAATGTACGAAGTTGCGGAAATTCAAGATGCATATCGGTTTTTAGAACCATTATTAGGAAGTAAATATGCGCCAATATTATTTGCAGTTGCATTGATTGCAGCGGGTCAAAGTTCAACAATTACGGGAACTTTAGCGGGTCAAATTGTGATGGAGGGCTATCTTAATTTACGAATTCAGCCATGGGTTCGTAGAATAATTACGCGATTAATTGCCATTGTTCCTGCCGTAATTGTAATCACGATTTTTGGCGAAGGCATTACAGGAAAATTATTGATTTTAAGCCAGGTGATTTTGAGTTTACAACTGGGATTTGCTATTATTCCTTTGATTCATTTTGTGAGTGATAAATCAAAAATGAAGGGATTTCACATCAGTAAAACGACTCAAATTATTTCTTGGTTGGTGGCAATAATAATTGTTTCCTTGAATGTGAAATTGGTTTTTGATGAAATTAATGGTTGGTTGACCACATCAGAAAATCCAACTTTATTATGGTTTACAGTTGTTCCAATTGCATTTGGATTTTTGATTTTGTTGCTTTATATCGTTTTTAGACCGTTGATTTCAAAAACTAAAATATCCATCGAAAATCATTCACCTCATAATTTGAAATTACAATTTTCTAAATCTGAAAATTATTCGAGAAAAAATATAGCCGTTGCTGTTGACTTTTCAAGTGCCGATGAAGCCGCTTTAAACAATGCCTTTCAATTGGGTGGAACAGAAGCGAAATATACCTTAATTCACGTGGTTGAAACCGTTGGCGCAATGGTTTATGGTGAAAATATCGACGACCACGAAACTTTAATTGACGAAAAATTATTGGAAGAATACAAAGAATTATTATTCGAAAAAGGATTTAATGTCGACGTTAAATTGGGCTTTGGAAAACCAGATTCTGTAATTCCAGCAATAATAAACGACGGAAATTTTGATATTTTGGTAATGGGAACGCACGGTCACACTGGATTTAAAGACATTCTTTTTGGAACTACCGTTGACAAATTGCGCCATAATATTGGCATTCCATTATTGATTGTAAAAAATTAAATTGGAAATACAATTCTTTCAATTGTCCAATACAAAGCTACGCACGCAATAACTGTGGAAATGGGATAAACGATTCTTTCTTTATACCAAATTTTGTTACTAAACCATTTATAGCAATGCAAAAATGAATTAATTCACTACACTAAATGGAATAGATTTAGAAAAAGAAGTTGTTTGTAGCCTTCCAAAATACAAACCCGCTTGAAGTTCTTCGCAATTAATTGTTTAAAATTCTGCAGAAGCATTTTCGTTTAATTGTACTTGTTTTACTTGTCTTCCCGTTGCATCATAAATTATAAACGCTGAAACTAAAGACGATGTATTTTTGATAAAAACTTTCAATTCTTTGTTTGCAATTGGATTTTTAGCAATTGTTATAGAAGGTTGTGACGCTTCAAAATCATTTGTTTTTAGTGGATTTTCTACTACCAAACTATAGCGTTCCTTAATAATTTTTGATGATTTAGCCCCGCATCTGTCGTGTAGCCATCATATATGGAAGTGTCATTTGGGTCTCCTGTTGTTCCGTCATCTGCAATTGAGCTATCACCTATGGCAACAACTCTTCCGTTGTAGAATGTAGATGAAGCACACATTACATTTGATATTCCAGCTGTGATTGAAGTAGCATCGAATAAAATTTTTACTTATGTTTGTGAAATAGCAGCAATTGCTATAAATAGGAATATAAAGGGAAAGTATTTTTTAATTATAATTTCAATATTTTAAACAAAATTAATATTTTTTTGAAAATAAATTAATATAATTCTTTTATATAATAAAATATTAAAAAATAAATCGGGTATTTTCCTAATGAACCTAAAGCTTTTTTGCGTGAGGGGGTGAAGAGTAAAGCCCACAGCCACGCTTTTTTGCGTGGCGAGGACTTGCAACGTAACACCCGACCGAGTTTAGTACAGATTGCCTCATTGTTCAAAACGTTTAAAACGAGGGCACGCCCAAATAAAAAATCCGCTCATTGCTGAACGGATTTGGTGTTTGTAGAATATAGTTTACTTGCTTAATTCGACGAAATATTTGTAGAATAACGGGATGGTTTCGATGCCTTTTAGGTAGTTGAAAATTCCGAAATGCTCGTTTGGCGAGTGGATGGCGTCGCTGTCTAGACCAAATCCCATAAGGATTGTTTTGCTTTTTAGTTCTTTTTCGAATAGCGCTACAATTGGGATGCTTCCGCCAGAACGTACTGGAATTGCGGGAACTCCAAAGGTTTCTGTGTAGGCCATATTTGCGGCTTTGTAGCCAATGCTGTCTGTTGGTGTTACATAGCCTTGACCGCCGTGATGTGGTGTAACTTTTACGGTTACGCCAGCAGGGGCAATGCTTGTGAAGTGTTTTGTGAATAATTCGGTGATGGTTTCCCAGTCTTGATTTGGCACTAATCGCATCGAAATTTTCGCATACGCTTTGCTTGCAATTACGGTTTTTGCGCCTTCGCCAGTGTAACCGCCCCAAATTCCGTTGACGTCTAATGTTGGTCGGATGGAATTTCTTTCGTTGGTTACATAGCCTTTTTCACCATATATGTCGTTGAGGTTTAGTGCTTTTTTATAGTTTTCTAAACTGAAGGGTGCTTTTGCCATTTCGGTACGTTCTTCAAGCGATAATTCTTCGACATTATCATAGAAACCTGGAATCGTAATGTGATTGTTTTCGTCGTGAAGTGATGCAATCATTTTGGCAAGGACGTTTATTGGGTTGGCAACAGCACCGCCGTACAATCCCGAATGCAAGTCGCGATTTGGACCTGTAACTTCCACTTCTACGTAGCTCAAACCACGTAAACCTGTGGTAATTGAAGGTTGTTGATTGGAAATCATTCCTGTGTCGGAAATTAGAATTACGTCGCATTTTAGTTTTTCTTGGTTTCGTTCTACAAACCAGCTCAAACTTTTAGAACCTACTTCTTCTTCGCCTTCAATCATAAATTTTACGTTGCACGGTAAATTATTATTGGCAATCATGTATTCGAATGCTTTGACGTGCATGTACATTTGCCCTTTGTCGTCGCAGGCTCCACGAGCAAAAATAGCACCTTCGGGATGAATTTCGGTAGTTTTAATTACAGGTTCAAACGGTGGGGAAGTCCATAATTCCATTGGATCTGGTGGTTGCACATCATAATGTCCATAGACAAGAACCGTTGGAAGATTTTTGTCGATAATATGTTCACCATAAACAATTGGGTAACCTGGAGTATCGCAAATTTCCACAAAATTGCAACCTGCTTTTTCTAGGCTTTCTTTTACGGCATCGGCTGTATTGATAACATCTTGAGAATAAGCGGCATCGGCACTTACGGAAGGGAGTTTTAATAATTCGATTAACTCGTTTATGAATCGAGTCTTATTTTCTTGAACGTACGCTTTTATTGTATTCATACTATAGTAGTTTTTTAGAAGTTCAAAAATACGAAAAAGAGTTTGAAAATTTTTATTATTTATGGGTCATAATTTATAATTAATTGTATATTTGCACTCACAATTTTGCGGATATGGTGAAATTGGTAGACATGCCAGACTTAGGATCTGGTGCCGCAAGGCGTGTAGGTTCGAGTCCTATTATCCGCACTTTAATAACCTTAAAATCTTGTAAATTTAGATTTTAAGGTTTTTTTTAATTTGAAAATTAATGCTTTGAGTATTAATTTTACTTTTCTAAATAAAAAATAAGATGAATTGAAATTAAATAAATATTAGAATAATTAAACTTGAGTTAGAATAATTAAAAAGCTAAGGCTCAAAAACGATATTTCTGATCCTTAACTTTTGATTTGTATTACGCTATAAATAACTTATGAAGCTATTTCCAAGCGTTTCAATAAGTTTTTACTCAATGTATGTTCTGCATATTCTCGGTCAATTTCCAATGTTTTTTCATCGGAACTTGGCAAATCATACATCGCATCGGTAAGAATGGCTTCGCACAAAGAACGCAATCCACGAGCACCTAATTTATATTCCAATGCCTTGTCAACAACAAAATCCAATGCTTCTTCTGTAATTGAAAAGGCAACTTCGTCCATCAAAAACAACTTTTGATATTGCTTGATTAAGGCGTTTTTAGGCTCTGTTAATATGGCGCGCAACGTTTCTCTGTCCAAGGGATCCATGTGGGTTAGCACTGGCAAACGACCAATGATTTCAGGAATCAATCCAAAATCTTTGATGTCTTTTGGGATAATATATTGCAATAAATTGTCTTTGTTAATATTGTCCGCATTTTTAGAAGTACTGTACCCCATCGCTTGACGGTTCAATCTTTTAGAAATTATTCTTTCAATTCCATCAAAAGCACCACCAGCAATAAACAGAATATTCTGAGTATTTACTTCTACAAATTTCTGATCTGGGTGTTTTCTACCTCCTTTTGGCGGCACATTTACAACCGTTCCTTCTAACAATTTCAACAATGCTTGTTGTACTCCTTCTCCCGAAACATCACGAGTTATTGATGGATTATCGCCTTTGCGGGCAATTTTATCAATTTCGTCAATGAATACGATTCCTCTTTCGGCTTTGGCAACATCATAATCGGCAGCTTGAAGCAAACGCGTCAAAATACTTTCAACATCTTCTCCAACATATCCCGCTTCTGTTAAAACTGTAGCATCAACAATTGCCAAGGGAACGTCCAACATTTTTGCGATGGTTTTTGCCACCAATGTTTTTCCAGTTCCTGTTTGCCCAACCATAATAATGTTGGACTTTTCAATCTCAACCTCATCGTCTAATTCTTGTTGCATCAATCGTTTGTAATGATTGTAAACTGCAACTGCCATAACTTTTTTGGTTTGGTCTTGCCCGATAACATATTTATCAAGGAAGGCTCTAATTTCTTTTGGTTTTTTAAGAATTAAATCCCCAACAGCTTTAGAACTTCCATTAGATTTTATTTCTTCTACAACAATTCCGTGCGCTTGTTCAATGCATTTATCGCAAATATGGGCGTCAATACCCGCTATTAACAAATTGGTTTCTGGTTTTTTTCTTCCACAGAAAGAACATTCTAATTTTTGTTTTGCCATTTTTTTTAAGTAGCAAAGTTGCAAAGGTTCAAAGTTGCAAAGGCAGAAACTCTGAACCCTTGAACCTTTGAACCTTTGAACCTTATATTTATCTTCTCAACACTTCGTCAATCATTCCGTATGTTTTGGCTTCGTCTGCAATCATCCAATAATCCCGTTCTGAATCCAAGTGTACTTTCTCGAAAGTTTGTCCTGAATGCTTAGAAATTATTTGGTATAATTCGTCTTTCAATTTCAACATTTCACGCAAGTTGATTTCCATATCTGTTGCAACTCCTTGCGCTCCGCCAGATGGTTGGTGAATCATAACTCTTGAATGTGGCAACGCCGAACGTTTTCCTGCAGCTCCAGCACACAATAAAACAGCTCCCATTGAAGCAGCCATTCCTGTACAAATTGTTGCTACATCAGGTTTGATATATTGCATTGTGTCGTAAATTCCCAATCCTGCATAAACGCTTCCGCCTGGAGAATTGATGTAAATTTGAATGTCTTTTGACGCATCAGCACTTTCTAAAAACAACAATTGCGCCTGTACAATATTTGCAATTTGGTCGTCAATTCCTGTTCCTAAAAATATAATTCTGTCCATCATTAATCTCGAAAATACGTCCAATTGAGAGATATTTAATTGACGTTCTTCGATAATATATGGAGTCATTCCCTTTGGAGTCATTGCGTTTACGATTTTATCGTAATACAAATTATTCACTCCTTGGTGTTTTGTAGCAAATTTTTTAAATTGCTTCGCCTGTTCGAGCGCAGCTCTCGGGTCTTTACCGTAGTTCATTTTTTTTAAATTTAAAAGTTTGAAAGTTCCTTGAAATTGATGCAAAGCATAAAATAAAAGAGTGCCAAAAGTATTTTTTTGACACTCAAATATAAGAATTTTTATTTGAATTTCATATAAGAGCAACCGCTTTTAATGATATTCTAATAGTTCACTGGAATTTATTCGCCGTAAGAAGCTGCGATAAATTCAGGATAGGTAACTTCTTTTACCGTTGCATTTGCTTTTTCTTTGAATAAAAGCAACAATTTATCGCCTACAACTTGATCAGAAAGTTTTTTAACTTCCTCTTGGTTTGATAAAACTCTCGCTACAATTCCTTGAACTTCTTCATCTGTAGGATTAGTTTGACCAAATTGTGCCATTTGTTGTCTGATTGATTTTGCAGTAAATGCTTTTAAATCTTCAAATGTAACTTGGATATTTGCTTGAGACAAGGCTCTTCCTTCAATTAATTGGTAACGCAATCCTTTTTCAGATCTTGCATATTCCACTTCTGCTTCTGCTGGTGAAAGATTTTTCTCACCTACAGTTTGCAACCATCTTTTTAGGAAAGCTTCAGGCAAATCAAATTTTGTGTTTTCAACCAAGAAATCGGTAACATCAGCCATCAATTTTTGGTCTGCTTGTTGTGCAAATTGAATTTCAGCATCTTCTTTGATTTTCGCTTTCAATTCTTCTAATGTTGCAACATTTCCAGGTCCAAAAAGTTTATCAAATAACTCTTGGTTCAATTCTGCTAATTCTGTTCCGTTGATTTTTTCGATTGTGAAGTCCACATCAACTGCCAAACCGTGAACCTCATCGTGGCCTACTTTCAAAACGTCCATCAACTGATGATCGTCATCAAATAACCCTTTTGTGTTTACAGTAACCACATCACCCACTTTTTTACCAATGAATTTGGCTCCTGTTTCTTTATCTTTAAAAATAGAAACTGTGATAGTTGACGGCGCATTGATTTCCATTTCAGCATTGGTGAAAGTTCCAGAAATATCAAAACTTTCTTCAACAACAGTTTGAGGTATTGGTGTTCCAAATTGTTTCTGAATACGCACTACTTGCTCGTCAATCATTTTATCATCAGCTGTAACAACATATTTTACGATGTCGTTTTTAGCTTCTAAATCCAAATCAAAACTTGGCACTAAACCAATTTCATATTCAAATGCCATTTCTTCGTCATCCCAAGAAAAGGCTGGATTTTCTTTTGCCAAAGGCGTTCCAAGAAGATTTAATCTTTCTGATTGAATGTATCTTTCTAATGCCAAAGCCACAACTTTCTCAACTTCTTCGATTTTAATTGCTCTTCCGTATTGTTTTTCGACTAAATCTTTAGGCACAGCACCTTTTCTAAAACCTTTAACGGTTGCCAAAGGCATTTTTTCGTTTATTCTTTTTTGCACCTGACCTTTGTAATCCATATGAACTACTGTCATCACAATCACTTCATTTACAGCGTTTATTGCTACTCTTTTGATATCCATTTTCTTTCTTAATTTACATACTAAATTTGGGTTGCAAAATTATAAAATTTTTGCAACCCAAACAAGTTTTTAAGGTATTGAATTTTGTGGGGTTTTTAATAAAAAATAACGCTCGATTTTACTTCTCATCCTTTGAAAAACCGTACATTATTGACTGCAAAATTGAAAGTACAATACTAAAAAGCAAAGCTGTCCAAAAAGAATCTACGCTAAAACCACCAACTATTTGTGTACATAATAAAATGAGAATCGCATTTATTACTAATAGAAACAATCCTAATGTGAAAATTGTTACGGGAAGTGTAAATAAGATTAAGATTGGTTTTACAAATATATTTAATAGCCCTAAAACTATTGCAACTATTATAGAAGTTGAAAAATTTGCTACGTGAACGCCTTTCATAAAATGAGAAATCAGCATCACTAATACTGCAGTAATCAGTATTCTAAAAAGTATTTTCATTGGAATATTGAATTTAAATGAGATATAAATTTATGAAATAAAATTGATTATTAGTCTTTTTTCAAAAATTTCAATGTCAATTCTAAAAATTCTTGCGGTTTTTCGGCGTGAAGCCAATGCCCAACATTTGGTATTGTTTCAAATTCAACTTTTGGAAAATGTTGTTTTATAGCTTCAAAATCAGAATCTAAAATATAATTTGAATTGCCGCCTCGTATAAATAATGTTGGGTTTTCAAATCGTGCATTTTCTGGAAGTGCAGTTCCTATTTGGCCGATTTGGTTGTTAAAAACTTCCAAATTAAAGCGGAATGCCAATTGTCCGGGTTCAACCCAATACAAACTTTTTAATAAAAATTGGCGTGTTCCGAAATCTGAAATGTATTTAGAGAGAATTTCCTCTACTTCCCCCCTACTTGGTTTTAATGAAAAATCTATTGCGTTCAAACCTTCCAAAATAGTTTGATGGTGTTGCGGATAAAATTTTGAACCAATGTCTGCAACTATTAATTTGTTGACCAATTCCGGATGTTTTGTTGCTAAAAGCATCGCAACTTTTCCACCCATTGAATGTCCGATGCAATCAATTTTTTTTAAATTATTGGCTTTGCAATAGTCTAAAACGTCTTGAACCATTACGTCATAATTGAAAGTTTCAGAATGAAAACTTCTTCCGTGGTTGCGTAAATCGAGGAGATGCACTTGGAATCCTTCTTGTGCGTATTGCGTTCCAAGGGTTTTCCAATTGTCTGCCATTCCAAGAAATCCGTGGAGAATTAAAAGTGGTTTAACCCCCGAAGTGGGAACTGAAACCGGAGGCATAATAATGCTATTTAATAGTGTTGTTGCCATTTTATAAAATTCAATTTTGAAACGAAATTATGATATTTGTTCGGATTTGCGTGAGGGACGGAAGTGGAAATCCCACGCTTTTGGGCGTGGATTGTAGCGGACTGCCCGACCCTTGTGGTCACGCCCAAATTATTATTTTAATTTTTGCAAATACATATTTACAACGTTGTCCAAACCGAGATATAGCGCTTCGCAAATTAAGGCGTGTCCGATGGAAACTTCGAGTAAATTGGGGATATTTTGCTTGAAAAATTGGATGTTTTCCAAACTTAAATCGTGTCCCGCATTGATTCCTAATTGCAATTCGTTAGCCAAATTTGCAGCGGTAATATAAGGAGCGATTCCGTTTTTATTTCCCAAACCGTATTCGTGGGCAAAACTTTCGGTATATAATTCAATTCTTTCGGTTCCAATAATTGCGGCACCTTGAATCATTTCTATAGTTGGATCGACAAAAATAGAGGTTCTGATTCCGTTTCTTTGAAATTCTTGCACAATTTCAGTTAGAAAATCCTTGTGTTTTATTGTGTTCCAACCAGCATTTGAAGTAATTGCATCGTCGGCATCGGGAACTAAAGTTACTTGCGTTGGTTTTATTTGTAATACTAAATCGATGAAATTTCGCTCAGGATTTCCTTCGATATTGTATTCGGTGTAAACAATTTCTTTCAAATCGCGGGCATCTTGGTAGCGAATATGACGCTCATTTGGACGCGGATGGATCGTAATTCCTTGAGCACCAAATTTTTGTATGTCTTTTGCAACTTGCAATAAATCGGGAACATTTCCACCACGAGCATTTCGTAAAGTGGCAATTTTGTTGATATTTACGCTTAATTTTGTCATTGACTTATTTTATAAATGGAATTATTATAAATTCTTGACAAAAATACAAAGTAAAACAGGTTGATTTGTGCTAAATTTTGATTATTTTGCAGTCGTTTAAACATTAAACATTTATGTTAGAAATTACCGAGTATATTAACAATGATTTCAAGGCAATTGACAGTTTGGAGGGTATCGAAACTGTGAAAGATTTCTTTGATGAAATTCATTTTTCACACTTTCCAGTGGTTGAAGAAGGAATTTATATTGGCAGTATAGCTTCTGATGATGTGGAAACTTTTGATTCTGACAAAAAAATTATCGATTATCGCTATGCGTTGGGAGGATTTTTTGCAAGAACAAGTATGTTTTGGATTGATGTTTTAGAAATTTTCGCACGAAACAATACCAATGTGATTCCTGTTCTTGATGATTTGAATAAATATGTTGGTTATTATGAAATTACAGATGTTATAAAAAATTTCTATGAAACACCGTTCGTAAATGAAGTTGGCGGGATTATAATTGTTGAAAAACCAATCATTGATTTCTCGATGAGTCAAGCGGTACAAATTGTAGAAAGCAACGAAGGGAAGATTTTAGGATTATATATTTCTGGAACCACAACTGATACTATTCAAGTTACCATTAAGATTGTTTTGGGCGGAATGAACGAGATAATTCAGTCTTTTAGACGTTATGGATATGAAATAATTTCTGAACATAAGGAAGATATTTACCTTACGAATTTGAAAGAACGGTCTGATTATTTGGACAAATATTTAAATATGTAAATCTATATTTACTAGAAATAATTTTTATAACAAATGAAAGTAGCGATTTACGGGCAATATTATCAAAACAGTACAGAACCAATTATCCGAGATATTTTTGTTTTTTTTAATGAGAATAATGTTGAAATGATTATTGAAGCCGAGTTTTTAAGGCTTTTATATGACAAGCAAATTGTAAAAAAAGAATATAAAACATTTCACTCCTATAAAGAATTAGATTCGAGTTTTGACATAATGATAAGCATTGGTGGCGATGGAACTATTTTGAGAGCCGCTACATTAGTTCGTGATTCTGGGATTCCAATTTTGGGAATAAATGCCGGAAGATTAGGATTTTTGGCAATGGTTCAAAAAGATGAAATTGCCGAATTTTTACAATTTGTAATTGAAAAAAAATATACTATTTCCGAGAGAACCTTGATTAGTTTGTCCAGTTCACCAGAAATTTCAGAGATTGAAGATATAAATTTTGCAATGAATGAAATATCTGTAAGTCGAAAAGACACTACTTCGATGATTACTATTGAAACCTATTTAGACGGTGAATTTCTAAATTCGTATTGGGCAGACGGATTGATTATTGCAACGCCTACAGGTTCTACTGGATATTCTATGAGTTGTGGAGGACCGATTTTAACTCCGAATGTTGCCAGTTTTGTGATTACTCCAATTGCCCCTCATAATTTAAATGCAAGACCTTTGGTAATTCCCGATGATACTGAAATTCGACTTAAAATTTCGGGTCGTGAAG
Organism: Flavobacterium sp.; assembly: GCA_044373975.1. Classification (GTDB taxonomy): domain Bacteria; phylum Bacteroidota; class Bacteroidia; order Flavobacteriales; family Flavobacteriaceae; genus Flavobacterium. The sequence goes on from JBILPJ010000028.1 coordinate 13,761, forward strand.
AGCAGTATTTGGTTTCTTTAGATTCCAGAATTGCATCGGTTAAAAACGAATCGATATTGACCATTAAGAAAACTCCTTTCAAAATAAAAATGGTTGAAATTCAAGAAGAAACCTTTTTAAAAACCTTGCGCAACAAATTACTTTGGGGTGAAGACAAGAGAAATTAACTTTTTTCATACCTATTATATACTACAATAGTTCTAATTGCGTTTTTCAACTAAACAAAGTTGATAGAAAATCAATTGTTTTAATCAAAGCAAATATAATTTTAACGGAAATGTCTAATACATTCCATATTCGTATTCAGAATTGTTATATTTGCAAGCTATTTTCAAAAAACCAATGAATAGAATTTATTTATTTATTATTTGCTTGTTGACCATCACAAGTGCAAAAGCTCAAATTCACGAAATTGGAGTCTTTGCTGGTGGTAGCAATTATATTGGGGACATTGGACCAACAACTTATGTTGCTCCTAAAGAATTGGCTTTTGGGTTGGTATATAAATGGAATAAAAGTCCGCGTCATTCTTGGAGAATATCCTATACTCAGGCTAAAATAACTTCAAATGATGCCGATGCAAGTTCGCCTGGAAGAACACAAAGAGGATATAATTTTGAAAATAATATAAAAGAAGTATCTTTAGGGCTTGAATTTAATTTTTTTGACTTCAATTTACATGAATTAACGCCAAAAATCACACCTTATATATATAGTGGCTTAACGTATTTTGCCTATAACGAATTATTTTTTATAAATGGAGAAACAAAAGTAGATTTTACAAATGGAGCATTGGCAATTCCAATGACAATAGGTATAAAATCGAATATTTTAACCCATTTGATTTTAGGAGTTGAAGTTGGAGCAAGATATACAATGACAGATAATTTAGATGGAAGTAATCCGAAAAATAAAAATTTAGCGCCATTGAGATTTGGAGATATTAATAGTAAAGATTGGTATGTTTTTTCAGGGTTTACACTTACGTTTACCTTTGGAAACAAACCTTGTTATTGTGTAAATAAATGAATTTAGCCGATACAATTAATAAAGATAATTTACCCAAACACCTTGCTATCATTATGGATGGAAATGGGCGTTGGGCAAAACAGAAAGGGCTGATGAGAACATTAGGACATGAAAATGGCACTAAATCTGTGCGTGTTGTAGTGGAAACAGCTGCTAAATTGGGGATTGAAAACTTGACATTATACGCCTTTTCAACAGAAAATTGGAACCGACCAAAATTAGAAGTTGAATTATTGATGAATTTGTTAATTAATTCATTAAAAAATGAACTCCAAACACTACAAGACAACAATATAAGATTAAATACTATTGGAAATATTGATTTGTTACCAAAATCAGCTCAGAAGAAACTAAAGGAAGTAATTGAGCAAACAAAGGGTAATTCGAGGATGGTTTTAACATTGGCGTTAAGCTACGGATCACGGGAAGAACTCATAAATGTAGTTAAAAATATCAGTAATAAAGTTAAAAATAATATAATTTCAATAGACAGCATAGACGAATCAATTATAAATCAGCATCTTTACACGCAAGATTTACCAGAGGTAGATTTATTGATAAGAACAAGTGGCGAACATCGAATTAGTAATTTCTTGCTTTGGCAAATAGCTTACGCAGAATTGTATTTTACGGATGTATTATGGCCTGACTTTAAAGAAGACGATTTATATGAAGCAATTATTAGCTATCAAAAAAGAGAACGTAGGTTTGGAAAAACAAGTGAACAAATTAAATAAATTATTAGTGTTAAATAAAAGCATACAATTATTCTTTACGTTTATATTATTCGGAAGTATTACAAACATAGCAGCGCAAGAAAGAGTTCCTTTTGACCAAGGTAAAAAATACATCTTAGCAGACGTTGACGTCACGGGTAAAATTAGCTTTAATAAGCAAACTGTTGTTACGTTTGCTGGACTTGAAAAAGGTCAAAACATTACAGTTCCAGGAGAAGAAATCAGTAATGCCGTTAAGAAATTAGGAAAATTAGGATTGTTTGGCGAAATTGATTTTTATGTAAATGAAATTAAAGGAGATAGCATCTTTTTAGAATTAAATATCAATGAATTGCCAAAACTTACCAATGTAAAATTCACTGGAGTTAAAAAAGGTAAAATCGAGGAACTTATAAAAGATAATGGATTGACTGCTGGGAAAGTAGTAAATGAGAATTTATTGACAACTACAAAAAATTATATTGAAAATAAGTATAAAAAAGATGGTTATTACAATACAAAAGTTGTTATAAATACCATTATTGATACTACTGAAGCCAATAGAGTAAAATTGGTTATCGGAATTGATAAAGGTGATAAAATCAAAATTAGTGCTATAAATTTTATTGGAAATTCTAAGTTTTCAGATAAAAAACTTCGAAGCGCAATGTCTGATACCAAACAAAGAAATCCTATCAGAATATTAAAAGCTTCAAAATTTATCAAAGAAAAATATAAAGCTGACTTAGTAAAAATCATTGATAAATATAAAGAAAAAGGTTTTCGTGATGCTCGAATAGTTTCTGATAGTGTGATTTTTAACAAGGCTAAAAACGACTTAACAATTAATGTAAATATTGAAGAAGGTAATAAATATTACTTTGGAAATATTAAGTTTTTAGGGAATACTGTTTATTCAGACCAAGGTTTGAGAACTATATTAGGCGTGAAAAAAGGAGATGTTTATAATGGCGTTTTACTTGAAAAACGAATTGCAGACAAATCAAAACCTGACGCAGAAGACATTACCAATTTATATCAAAACAATGGATACTTATTTTCAAATATCAATGCGGTTGAGGTAAAAACCGCAAATGACACAATTGATTTTGAAATTAGAGTAACTGAAGGTCCAATTGCCTATTTTAATAAAATTACAGTGGTTGGAAATGACAAGACAAACGATGAAGTAATTTACCGTGAATTACGTACCAAACCAGGTGAAAAATACAGTAAAGACGACTTGGTTCGTACCATTCGTGAAATTGGACAATTAGGATTTTTTGATCCAGAAGCTATTGATCCAAAATTCAAAAATGTAGATTCAGCTGCAGGAACAGTTGATATTGAGTACAACTTAGTTGAAAAAGGGTCAAGCCAAATTGAACTTCAAGGTGGTTATGGCGGAGGTGGTTTCATTGGAACATTGGGATTGTCTTTCAACAATTTCTCAATGAAAAATATTTTCAACAAAAACGCTTATAAACCTTTACCAATGGGTGACGGACAAAAAGTATCTTTAAGATTACAAGGAAGTACTTTTTTTCAAACCTACAGTATGTCTTTTTCAGAGCCTTGGTTTGGAGGAAAAAAACCAGTACAATTTAGCTCTTCGCTGTCTTATAGTAAACAATTTTTAAATAATTTCAGCACAGGGTCAGTTGACAAAAATAAAAGCTTTAATATTCTTTCTCTATCTATAGGATTGGCAAAAAGATTAACAGTGCCTGATGATTCATTTATACTTTCGAATGCAATTAGCTTTCAATATTATGATTTGAACAATTACAATACCGGATTGTTTACTTTTGGAAACGGAGCATCTAGAAACTTTGCTTACACCGTTGGATTGAGCAGAAATAACAAAGGTGTAAATCCAATTTTCCCAACTTATGGATCTGAATTTAGTGTTTCGGCTAAATTCACGCCACCTTATTCATTATTTAATAAAATTGATTACGCAAATTTAGGAAATGAAGAAGCGTATAAATTAACAAATACCGGAGAGGGTTATTTTGATGCCAATGACAATTGGGTTGGAACTGGTGCTTATGTTCAAACAGAGGTAATCAATGGATTTAACGTATTGGTTTTGTCAGATGCTGCTAATGCTGATGCAGATCAAGCCAAAGTAGATCAGAAAAAATTTAATTGGTTAGAATATTATAAAATAAAATTCAAAGCAGATTGGTTTACAAAAATTTATGGTAAATTAGTACTTCGATCTTTGGGTGAATTTGGATTCTTAGGTACGTATAATAAAGATAGAGGATTAGTTCCTTTTGAAAGATTTTTTGTAGGTGGAGATGGATTGGCTAACTTTGCATTAG
>JBILPJ010000126.1:0-6544 GCA_044373975.1 Flavobacterium sp.
TTTTAGAAGTTCCTCCAAACAGAGTTGCTGCAAAATTAGTTGATATTTATAGAAAAAACGAAACCCCAATTGAAGCATTTCAACATTTGGAACTATTGAAATTATCAAAAGAACATTATCGAAAAACGGGTGATGGACGTCCAACAAAAAAAGACCGTCGAGATTTAGAAGATTTTGGAAATGAAACAAATGACGATGAAACTGACTAAAAACTATTGGGAAGAACGCTATCAAAAAGGCGAAATTGGCTGGAATGTTGGAAATATTACCGCACCAATCAAGGAATATATCGACCAATTGACAGATAAAAATATCAAAATTCTAATTCCTGGAGCTGGCAATGGCTTTGAGTTTGACTATTTAATTGAAAAAGGATTTAAAAATTCATTTGTAGTTGATTATGCCGAAACTCCTTTAGAAAACATAAAAAAGAGAATTCCAGATTTAGATAAAAATCAAGTTATAAATGCTGATTTTTTTGAGTTGGAAGGAAAATATGATTTAATAATGGAACAAACCTTCTTTTGCGCCTTAAATCCTGAATTGCGTAAAGAATATGTCCAAAAAATGAAGTCGTTACTAAATCCTAATGGTAAAATTTTAGGATTATTATTCCAATTTCCATTAACAACTGAAGGTCCGCCATTTGGAGGTTCTTCAGAAGAATATACTGCTTTATTTGCAAATGATTTTTCTATAATTACAATGGAAATTGCATCAAATTCAATAAAAGCAAGGGAAGGAAAAGAACTCTTTATTATCTTTGAAAAAAAATAGACAAAATGAGCCAAAACATCATTCTCAACAATCAAGAAATTGAACACAAAATCACAAGAATTGCGTATCAAATTTATGAGACTTTCGTTGATGAACAAGAAATTGTGATTGCAGGAATTGCTTCCAATGGCTTTGTATTTGCAAAGAAAATAGCAACTGAATTGGAACGAATTTCAACTTTAAAAGTAATTCTTTGTGAAGTTTTTATCAACAAACAAAATGTAAATGCGCCAATAACAACTTCATTATCTAAAGAAAAATACGAAAATAAAGGTTTGGTATTAGTGGACGATGTTCTCAATTCTGGAACTACCTTAATATATGGAGTTAAGCATTTTTTAGATGTTCCCTTGAAGAAATTAAAAACAGCAGTATTGGTTGACAGAAACCACAAAAAATACCCTGTAAAAGCGGATTTCAAAGGGATTTCTCTTTCCACTTCCTTATTAGAACACGTGCAAGTTGTCTTTGATGAAAAAGGTGATTATGCCTATTTAAGCTAAAATAGTTTCTATTTCGGCAAGAACATTTTCAACATATTTATCGTCTATATTTATTTTATAGCGCGCCTGATTGTAATAGAAACTTCTGTCAAATAGATTTTTTGCTATAAATTCTTTCATTTCTTCAGGGCTTTTATCAGCAATTAATGGTCTTTCGGTATTGGCGTTTCTTAATCTATCGTATAATGTTGCCACCGAACCCTTCAAATAAATTGAAAAAACATTCTCATCATTCAATAATTCGTGATTATTTGCATAACAAGGTGTTCCTCCTCCAAGACTCAAAACAAAACTATCTTGATTTTTCATTAAATCTGAAAAAATATCGTGCTCTAATTTCCGAAAATAGATCTCCCCTTTCTCTGAAAATATATTTTTTACAGTAGAATTTACTCTTGTTTCTATGATTTCATCCAAATCTAAACAGGGAAAACCAACTTTATCAGCTAGTAATTTGGCAATAGTTGACTTCCCACAACCCATATAACCTAACAAAATAATTTTTTTCATAGCAATAATACCTTATAAACTAAGGCGTTAAGATTATTTAATTAAAAAAGTAAATTTATAAATAAAATACCTTTGAAAAATAAATAATAACGCCTTATATTTGCACCCGCAATGAAGGAATAAAATTGACTCGATAGCTCAGTTGGTAGAGCACATCACTTTTAATGATGGGGTCCTGGGTTCGAGCCCCAGTCGGGTCACAATTTTATACTACAAAAGATAAATTTTTATTCCTTCAAGCAATGACTCGATAGCTCAGTTGGTAGAGCACATCACTTTTAATGATGGGGTCCTGGGTTCGAGCCCCAGTCGGGTCACAAAAAAAGTCGAGCATAACGCTTGACTTTTTTAATTTTCGGCCACGTGGAGAAACGGTAGACTTGCCAGCTTGAGGGGCTGGTGCTCGCAAGGGCGTGTGGGTTCAAATCCCACCGTGGTCACGGATAAAAAGAAATGCCCAAAACAAATAATCAAGCTTGCTTGAATTAATTTGGTTTGGGCATTTCTTTTTTCAAAGCGGAGCTTTGTTGGGAAAGACGAAGTCAATCCTTCGTGATAAAACCACCACTCTACTTGCTTGAATTAATTTGGTTTGGGCATTTCTTTTTTCAAAGTGGAGCTTTGTTGGGAAAGACGAAGTCAATCCCTCGTGATAAAACCGCAAATCTACTTACTTGAAATTGTTTTGTTTGGATTTCTTTTTTGAAGCTCACACTCTATTTTCAACAAACGATTACACCCACTATTCGCTGTATCTGTTGTGCCGTCCCGAAGCTTCGGGACTGCCTCAACAGGATGCCGCTACTATTGGGGCTATTGAAGATATTTAAATTTCCATAACAACATTTACAAAGCTGCGACTGCACAATCTTTAGTAACAGGATAAAGTCGGATGTTACAAAATGGGTCGTCCCTATAGGATTTCAACGAATTAAGATCCAGCGACTCAAACCATTTTGTATAACAATGCTTTAGCTTGGTAGATAAAGCACTTCTACTTCTTTGTGGACGAGCGAGACACTTGAACAAGCAGGGCGATTTTCCTATTATGTACCGTATGTTTAAAAACACGATAAATCGTATTATTGTAAACGTTTTAAACTACATTTGTTGGGAGATATATAAGGAAGTTTTTTCACAGACTGACTTTAACTGTAAGCGAAACCGAAAATTTTTATTAGCATTTTAACTTAAAAAAAATAGACATTGAAAAAATTATTTACTTGTATTACTTTAATATTTTCATTGTCTTTAATGACATCCGCCTTTGCTCAAGAAGCAAAAAGAGGATTTGAACTCTCATTTAAAAGCGGACTGACATTAGCAAACCAATATGGAAAAGATGCCAATTTGGAAACTTTTTTAAATGGTAATTCACCCGAAAATTTTTATGCAAATCATCCTTCCAGCAAAAAAATAAAAACTGGAATCAATATAGGTGGTTTAATAGAATATAGATTTAATATGCGACTTTCTTTAGGCTTGGGAATAAATTACATTGAAAAAGGTTCTAAAATAAATGCTGTAAATCATTGGAATAGTGAAAATCAAGAATTTGAAAATGTTAATGGAACAATAAAATGGATTCAAAATTATTGGACAATGGATTTACCTTTAAAAATTTATTTTCCTTTAAAACAAAATGAAATTCATTTACTTAGTGGACTTACATTTGGTCATTTAATTAATTCAAAAGAAAAAGGAAATATTGAAATTTCAGGAAATGAATATGAATATACAAATGACCGAGGAGCAAACAAAAATGAGCTCGGTTTTTTATTTGGAGTCGGTTATAATTTCCTCCTACCCAACAAAAAAAATCACTTAACCATAGAATTTGTTTGGAATAGAAGTTTTGGAAAATCATATGGAGATAATTTAATTCCAAATCCTCAAAAATTTTACAATCAAACTTTTAATCTGAGTATAGGTTACAAATTTGATTTGAAAAAATAAATACAAACACTACCCAAGTTCGCTGTTTTACAAATCTCCCAGCGTTTGAATTGTTCTTTAAAAATTAAACTCTCTTAAATGTCAGGATTGTTGTACGAAATCTCCTGACTTCGTGCACGCAAAAACAAGAAAATAATTATGATGAGATTGCAACGTTCCTAGCAATGACGTTCTAAAATGATTACGGGAGTGAATACAGATTGCCCTCGATAATATTAATAAAACAGAATCTAAAAAAAATTCAGATTAACAAATCTAAGGTTAATTTCAGATTGACAAATCTAAGGTTAAATTCAAATTTTGTTCTTTACACATCTCAAGATGAATAATTTGCGTTACTGTTTTGTAAATGAAGAAACGTTTTGGTTAATCCAAAATACTTCTACTTCTTTGTGGGTACAATCGTTACGCTGCACAAGCAGTAGCTTTTTTGCCATAGATTTAACGGATTAAACGGATTTCCCAAATAACCGAATTAACAAATAACCAAATAAACCCTTCACCCAAATAACCGAATTAACGATTAACCGATTAAACAAATCAACTTATAATTATGAAAATATAAACGTGAAATTTTAGCCCCGATAGCAGCGATATCCTGTTGTGGCAGTCCCGAAGCTTCGGGACGCCACAATAGATATAGCGAATAGCGGGTGGAATCGTGAGGTGAAAATAGTAATTTCTGCTCCAAAAAAAAAGACAAATCCTATTGATTTGCCTTTTTCGCTGCTAATTCAGGAACTTAAATACTCCACAAACGCTTTATCGAGTCTATAACTTGGTTTTTTGGCTTTAAGATGGTTTGGATTTCAAAGACGAATTGGTTTTCTTTAAGTTCTTGAATTTCAGTTGCTTTTAGTGCAATTGCTTTTGAAAGTTGCTCAATTAAATTTTCGATGTGTATGAAGGCGTTGGTGACTTCATAATGCTGGTCAAAAGAGCGCTTCTTTCTTCGGATTTCTAAGGTAACATCCGTTATGTTTTCTTGAATTGTGGTGAGATTAAAATCTACAAAAACTGCCGAATTTAAAAACTCTTTCGATTCTAATGTAACTCGGTCTGGACTTTCATCTTGCAAGGCAATCCTATATTTTTTGTCTAATAAAGGAATTAGTGCAATGCTGTCTTTGATTTGAGGAATTGAATATTCCATTGAAAAAGATACGTTTAAATGAGGAATTGAATATAATACCATAATTACCAAATTTTAAATTACTTAATCCGAGTAGTTTTCTTTAAACTGTTACTGTAATAAATGTAATAGGTAAAAATGCATTGCTATAATAGAATCGATAAAAAGCAAAAAAAACCAATCAAATGACTAAATAATTCAATTTGAAACCCAAATTATGACTAATAAAACTGATTTCTTTTCAAAATAAAAAATTATAATTTCATTAATAAAGTGATTAATAGAATATAATGCCTACTTTTGTTCAACAAATTTGCCTAAACAATGAACAACGTTAAAAATGTATTTAGTATTAAAGACCTTGAAAACCTATCAGGAATCAAAGCACACACGATAAGGATTTGGGAAAAAAGATACAATGTCTTAGAACCTATGCGTTCTGACACGAATATTAGGTATTATAATTTAGTCAATTTGCAGAAATTGCTAAACATTACTTTGCTGCACGATCACGGGTACAAAATATCTCGAATTGCTAAATATTCCAACGAGGAAATTCCTGAAATTGTAAAAGGTATAGTTTCGGAAATAAGCGTTAAAAGCCACGCCATTTCTTCTTTTAAAATGGCAATGCTGAATTTTGACCAATCATTATTTTTCAATACTTACAATACATTATTGTCTAAGAAAACTTTTCGTGAGGTTTTTTATGACGTATTTATTCCTTTAATGAATGAAATTGGTTTATTATGGCAATCTGATACCATTACGCCAGCTCACGAACATTTTATTTCCTATTTAATCAAACAAAAATTATTGATTAATACTGAGAAATTACAGATTTTAAAGCCTACAAATGACGAAAGAGTTTTTGTATTGTATCTTCCTTCCAATGAAATTCACGAATTGGGATTGATGTATTTGAATTATGAAATTTTGCACCACGGATACCGTTCTATATATTTAGGCGAAAGTATTCCTTTGGATAATTTGAAGGATTTGAAAAAATATTTTAACAATGTTACTTTCATTTCCTACTTAACTGTTGAGCCAAATAAAGAAGAAATTAATCCCTATATAACAGCAATAAATGACGAGGTATTAAATGATGACAGTACTGAATTATGGCTTTTGGGTAGAATGGTTGATTTCATTGAAACTCAAAATATTTCAGACAAAACTAGAGTTTTCAGATCAATTTCTGATCTTGTTGTTTATCTTTAATAAATCACAAAACTACTTTAATAAACCATTACACTCCATAGATTCCTTACATTTGTAGCATACGATGAAAAAAGATATAAAAATTATTGGTTCAGGATTTTCCTCTCTAGCAGCGGCTTGTTATTTGGCTCAAAAAGGGCATAAAGTCACTGTATATGAGAAAAACGCATCCATTGGCGGTAGAGCCAGACAATTAAAAAGAGAAGGATTTACGTTTGATATGGGACCAAGTTGGTATTGGATGCCCGATGTCTTTGAACGTTTTTTTGGTGATTTTAATAAAAAACCTTCCGATTATTACGAATTAATAAAACTTTCTCCAGCCTACAGAGTTTATTATGGTATAGAGGATTTCATTGCAATTGCTGACAATTTAGATGAAATTATTAAAACTTTTGAATCCATTGAAAAAGGAAGTGGAAGTATTCTCGCAAAATTTATG
>JBILPJ010000127.1:0-6509 GCA_044373975.1 Flavobacterium sp.
AAATATCACTGTTTATTTGTGTTGAATTGATGCGAGTCAAAATTGAATCTCCCAAATTCCAAGTCCCTTTTGACAATGCAATATGAACTTGTTTATTTGTAGTTTGAAGATAGGCTCGAAGTCGAAAAGTTCCAAAACGGGTTTCCACATCAAAATCTTCTTTTTTCACAATTAAGCTGTCGTGTAGCATTCTGTAAGCAACCAAATCTTCGATAGAAACTAATTTCAAATCAAATTTCTTAGCCACTTCCACTAATTGCGGCAAACGCGCCATTGTTCCGTCTTCATTCATAATCTCAACAATTACTCCTGCCGATTTGAAACCTGCCAAACGCGCAAAATCAATCGCTGCCTCCGTATGTCCTGTTCTTCTTAAAACGCCTCCTTGCTTTGCTATCAATGGAAAAATATGTCCCGGTCGAGCCAATTCGTGTGGTTTGGTTTCAGAATCTACCAATGCTAAAATTGTTTTAGCTCTATCAGATGCTGAAATTCCAGTTGTTACGCCATTCCCACGCAAATCTACAGAAACCGTAAATGCCGTTTCCATTGGGTCGGTATTGTTATTGACCATTACGTGCAATCCTAATTCCTTGCATCGGCTTTCGGTTAATGGTGCGCAAATCAATCCTCGTCCGTGCGTAGCCATAAAATTTATCATTTCTGGCGTTACTTTTTCGGCTGCAGCCAAGAAATCGCCTTCATTTTCTCGATCTTCATCATCAACCACAATAATGATTTTGCCTTGACGAATATCCTCAATGGCTTCTTCTATTGTATTTAATTTGAATGTAGGAATTGACATTTTATTTAATTTTGTGATGGAAATAATTTTTGAAATAATTTTTGAAAAGGCTGTAAAATACTATCGATATTGATTAATCCAATATCATTTGTAGCTCTATAAGTTAATAAAACTGCTAATGGCGACAAAATTAGTGACGACAACCAAGATCCGAAAAATGGTGAAATTCCGTTTTCTTCAGCTAATCTTTTCCCAAAAGTATTGATAAAGTGAAAGGTAATAAATATCAAAACTGCAAAAACAATTGGTAGTCCAATGCCACCTTTTCTAATTATTGCTCCTAATGGTGCTCCAATAAAAAACATCATCAAACAAGCAAATGCAACTACAAATTTGTCGTATAAAGCTATAAAATGGCTGTTTATGATTTTTTGTTTGTTCTGCATTTCATCCTTCGAACTATCAATTGAAAAAATAGTACTCGCTACATTACTTGAAGCATATTGAAGAATTTGAAGCTTTTCGCTATCGCTTATAAGTGAAAGTAAATCCGCTTTTATAGTATCTTTTTTCAACGGTAAAATCGCTTTGTTCACATTCATTATTCCGGTTCGCTGGTGAATATTTTCGGCAAAGGAAACAATATCACGATTGTAAATTTTATGCAAGGAATCTATCGTATAATTCAATTCACTCATATTCAACATTGAAGTGGTATTGGTGATATTTTGTTCGTTTTGATTGCCATTTAATATCGATAAATCCAGATTGATTATATCTTTTTTGAAGGAAGCTTTCGCAAATGGAATTTTGTCTCGGTCTTCATATTTCTTTGGAATTAAATCCTCATAATAAAAGCCATCATTCAATACCAATTTCAAAATATTGGAATTTTCATTGCTAACCAAATCGCCATCTTTTGCCTTAATAACCGTACGAACGCCATCACCACGCAATGATTTTTTATGAATCGTAATTCCCGTAAGATGGTTTCCGTTTTCACCCGATTTTTTATCGACTTTAATCGTATAATACCCAATTTCACTGAACTGACCTTCGGCAATTGCCATCGCAGGTTTTCTTTGTGCTATGTTTTTTCTGAAATTGATGAATTTATATTCGGCATACGGAATCACATTATTGGCAAATACAAAAGCCAAAACACTCAAGAATAATATAAATATCGTTAAACTTTTCATTGCCCGTTGCAACGATATTCCAGCCGATTTCATTGCTGCAAATTCATAGTTTTCAGCCAAATTTCCAAACGTCATAATGGAAGCCAACAAAACTGAAAGCGGCAATACCAATGGGATAATTCGTGGCATTCCAAAAAGTAAGAATTTGACAATCAACATCAAATCTAAATCACGACCCGCTAAATCATAGATGAAAAGCCAAATCGTTTGAAGGATGAATATAAAAAACAAAATTACAAATACCGTAGTAAATGTAATTGTGAAAGTTTTTAGAATGTATTTATCAAGAATCTTCAAATTAATCTAATTTATTGATGTAGTATTTTGGGTACTTACTTGCGTCAAAGATAAATTGATTCTTTGATAACGGTTGGTTGGTTTTGAAAGAATTAACAGTCAAAGTCGTTTTGGTTCCATTCTTTCCAACCTCAATCAAATTATAGATATTTTTGGTCTGAATATCAATACCTAAAAGGATTTCTTTGCGTTGGTCTTTCGAGCTATTGGGCGTCAATTTAATATATTGTATTTTGCGACCTTTAACATTCTGTAAAATATCCCAATTGAATTTATATCCTGTATTGAAAAAAGTAAGCATTTTTGAAGGTGTAATGGCATTATCGTCTTTCTCATTCAATTTTGAAATCGAAACTTCTTCGTCTTCAGGATTGATAGTGTAGGTTTTTTTTCCGTCAAATATTTTCGTTACACCCATTAAATTCAATACATACATATTGCCTTTCATCGTAACATTTCCCTTACTTTCCTGATTGATATTCTCTTTTAAATTATTTAAAGAATATTTAAAATCAATGATAATATTGTCATATCCTTTGATTTTCGAGGTCACTTCGTCTAACAATGCTTTCGCTTTTTTGTCTTGCGATTGGACTCCAAAAGGAAGTAGCAATGCAATTACCACAAGCATTAAAAACGTTTTAAATTGCACTGTTTTTATTGGAAATAAATTAATTTTCATTTTAGGATTTAGTTTTGTTCATTACTGAAAAATTGATCGAGAGCGGCCAAATCTAAAATATTTACGTTTCGAGCTTTACTACCTTCAAACGGACCAACAATTCCCGCTGCTTCCAACTGATCTATCAATCTTCCTGCGCGGTTATAGCCTAATTTGAGTTTTCTTTGCAACAGCGATGCAGAACCTTGTTGTGCTGTAACAATGATTTCGGCAGCTTCTCTAAATAAGGTATCTCTCTCGGAAATATCCATATCAAGATTAATGCCACTTTCATCACCTACAAATTCCGGAAGCAAATAGGCATCTGGATATGCTTTTTGAGAACCAATAAATTCGGTAATTTTTTCAACTTCTGGCGTGTCAATAAATGCACATTGCACCCGAACAATATCGTTTCCATTTGTGTATAACATATCGCCTCGTCCAATCAATTGATCGGCTCCTTGCGTATCTAAAATAGTTCTTGAATCAATTTTTGAAGTTACTCTAAACGCTATTCTCGCTGGGAAATTCGCTTTTATCAAACCTGTAATTACGTTTACAGAAGGTCGTTGCGTTGCAATAATCAAGTGAATTCCAATGGCTCTTGCTAACTGTGCCAATCTCGCAATCGGTGTTTCAACTTCTTTTCCAGCGGTCATAATTAAATCGGCAAACTCATCGACAACCAATACAATATAAGGTAAAAAACGATGCCCATTTTCAGGATTTAATTTTCGTGCTTTGAATTTATCATTGTATTCCTTAATATTTCGAACCATCGCATCTTTCAATAACGAATATCGGTTGTCCATTTCCACACAAAGGGAATTCAACGTGTTGACCACCTTTGCATTATCTGTAATAATTGCATCTCCAGAATCGGGTAATTTAGCCAAATAATGTCTTTCTATTTTATTGAAAAGTGTTAATTCCACTTTCTTTGGATCTACCAAAACGAATTTTACTTCTGCGGGATGTTTCTTGTATAATAAGGACGTTAAAACTGCATTCAAACCAACAGATTTTCCTTGACCTGTAGCTCCCGCCATCAATAAATGGGGCATTTTAGCCAAATCAACTACAAATGTTTCATTGGAAATTGTTTTCCCCAAAGCTATTGGTAATTCCATTTCAGCCTCTTGAAAACGTGCCGAACCAATCACACTTTTCATAGAAACCATCGTCGGATTCTTGTTTGGAACCTCAATTCCAATAGTTCCTTTTCCAGGAATTGGTGCAATAATACGAATTCCTAAAGCCGATAATGACAAGGCAATATCGTCTTCCAAGCTCTTGATTTTTGAAATACGAATTCCTGCTTCTGGCACAATTTCATATAACGTAACCGAAGGACCAACGGTTGCTTTTATTTGAGCAATCTCAATTTTATAATTGCGAAGCGTTTCTAAAATTCGATTTTTATTTTCTTCTAATTCTTCCTGATTGATAGTAATTCCGCCAGTTGAATATTCTTTTAACAAATCTAATGTTGGGAATTTATAGTTTGATAAATCTAATGTTGGATCAAATAATCCAAAATCAGCCACCAATCGAGACGCTAAATTTTCCTCTACAATATCTTCTTCATGGGCTTTTTCAATAACAAATTCACTTTCAATTTCAGGAATAGCCTCAGAAATAACTTCTGGTTCTTGAGAAGGCGTAATCGAAAATAAAGGGGATTTCAAAACAGGATCCATATTAATTTCAGAAGCATTACTAATAGTAGGTTTCAACGCTTCTATATTAATTTCAAATTGCGATGCTGGCTTCAAAATCGGTTCTTCAATTTCCTCTTCATCTGAAACTGCAAATTCTTCTAAATTATACAAACCTTCAGAAGCTGGTCTGTTCACAGGTGTTAATTCCGTATCGATTTCATTTTTAGTTCTTTCAAAAAACGCTTTTATTGCATCAGGTGAAATTTTTATTTTGAATATCAAATAGATAATTATACCTAATAATAAGACCAAAAGCGTTCCCGATTTTCCAATATAAGCTTGAGAAAACAAGTTCATTTCATAACCAATTGTTCCACCTAATTCTGGTAAAGACGTTGCAAAAAATCCAAGTAAAATGGAAATAATTACAATTGCAAACAAATCCCAAAACCACACATTTTTCATTTTTTTCAATGAAATATCCATCACCAAGAACGCACCTGTCAAGAAAAATAATTTTACAAATAAGAAGGAAGCGGCACCAAAACCTTTGTATATAAACAAGTCTGCTAAGAATGCACCAAATTTCCCCAACCAATTATTTACGGTTTTAGAACGACTTGCCAATTCCGAAACGGCACTTTGATCTTCTTGTCCGTGAATGAAAAAAGAAATAAATGCCAATAGCAAAGCCACAGAAAACAATATCAGTACAAATCCAAATAAGATTCCATATTGCCTTCCTAACTTCCAAGGTTTTTTCTCTTCAGAATTAGCTTCTTTTTTATAAATTGAAGTAGTCTTTTTTGCCATTCTTGATTGTACTAATTACTTTAAAAACAAAGAATTCTATTTAAATAAATTTTGGTAAATAAATCATCAAACCAATTGCAATTGCTGTCATTGCTGCAAAAAATACCGCGCCAGCAGCAATGTCTTTTATAAACCCAATTTTGTGGTGAAACTCAGGATGAATAAAATCCGCTACTTTTTCAACTGCCGTATTCAACCCTTCAATGCTCAAAACCAAGCCAATTGCAAGCGTTTGAAACATCCATTCTTCGTGCGAAATATTAAAATAAAACCCAGCAATAATCAAACCAACCGCCAAAGTTGATTGCACCATTATACTGTGTTCGGTTGTTATCAATTTGATAGCGCCTTTCAACGCAAATCCCATACTTTTAAATCGTCCTGTAAAAAAGGTATTGTCTTTTTGAAATTCCATAATCGATATTAAAGTGCTGCCAAAGCCGCATCATAATTAGGTTCGTTAGCAATTTCGCCCACTTGTTCCGTATGTGAAATCACTCCGTTTTCATCAATAACGATGATAACTCTTGAATGTAAACCTGCCAAAACGCTATCAGAAATTTCCAAACCGTAGTCTTTTCCAAAAGCACCCGTGTTAAAATCCGAAAGATTAATTACATTTTCAAGACCTTCAGCACCACAAAAACGACTTTGCGCAAACGGTAAATCTCTAGATATGCACAACACTTTTGTATTTGCCAAAGCACTCGCTTTTTCGTTGAATTTTCTAACCGAAGTAGCGCAAGTTCCCGTGTCAATACTTGGGAATATGTTCAAAACCAATTTGCTTCCTGCAAAATCTGCCAAGGTTGCTATTGATAAATCGCCTTTAACCAATCTAAAATCAATTGCTTTTGAACCTACTTTTGGTAACTCACCGCTTGTGTTTATTGGATTTCCTCCTAATGTTATTGCTGCCATAATTGCTATTTTTTTTAAGCATCAAAAGTAAGCAATTATATTGGGAATAAAAAAAAAGGAATTACTATTGCGTTCCAGAAACATTTTATTGTTATTTTTCATTTGGGCGCACCCTCGTTTTGAACGATTTTAGTAACTACACCATTTTTTCTAAACTCGGTCAGGTCGTTCGCTGCAATCTCTGTTCCACTTCGTTCCACAAAGGATTT
>JBILPJ010000128.1:0-6480 GCA_044373975.1 Flavobacterium sp.
TCCTTTGCCGGTTAAGGAAAGTGAACCGTACAAATCGACTTTAATTCGGGTGGTTTTTTGCAACATATCATTAGTTCGCAATTCACCAAGAAAACGTTCTGCTGCTCGCCAAGGACCTAATGTGTGGGAACTTGAAGGGCCAACACCGATTTTTAGCATATCGAAAACAGAGATACATTCTTCCATAATTTTGTCAAATTTAATGCGACAAATATATATTAATGTAATCAAATAACAGATTTTATCTGCTAATAATTATGAAATTATCAGTAAACGCATAATTTCAAGCGTAGAATATGAGTTTTATATAATTAATATAAATAAAAAAATCTGTGAATTTCAGGTTAAAAAGACACCTAAATAGTCACAGATTTAAAATTTCATATAGGACTTCAATTATAAATATTAACAGAATTATTTTCCAGAATCTCGAACCAATCGTTTCAAAATCGCCCATTGTTTCAATGCATCTCGTGCTTCAACAGCAGGATAACCCAACATCATTTTTCCTGCTTCAATATCTCCTGTAACGCCAGAACCCGCACCAACAATAGCTCCATCACCAATATTTGTATGGTCTTTTATAGAAGCGCTTCCGCCAATGATTACGCCATTTCCTAAAGTAACTGAACCTGCTAATCCTGAATTTCCTGCCATAATACAGAATTTCCCTAAGATGCTGTTGTGACCAATTTGTACTAAATTATCAATTTTACAGCCATCACCCAAAACCGTTGAACTGAATTTTCCTCTATCCACGCAAGTGTTAGCACCAATTTCAACCCAATTCCCAATGATTACATTCCCAATTTGTGGAATTTTAACTAAGCCTCTTTCGGGGCAAGGACGGAATCCAAAACCATCTGCTCCAATAGTAGCGTTGGGGTGAACGATGCAATCCGTTCCTAAATGACACCGTTCTCTAACTACCGAACCAGACCAAATCACAGTATTTTTTCCAATAGTGCATTCGTCAAGAATAGTAACATTTGGATAAATCGTAACATTTTCTCCAAGAATTACATTAGGGCCGATATAACTTCCAGCTCCAATACGAGTTCCAATTCCAATAGTTACCGAAGAATCTACAGTTGCTGATGGATGGATGTCAATAGCAAATAATGGGTTAGGGGGTGCGTACATTTCCAATACTTGCGACATTGCTAAATCAGCATTTTTCACTTTAATGAAAGCCCTGTTTTCGCCAGGTTCTATAGCAATATCTTCGTTTACGACAGCAACACAAGCTTTTGAAGTTGCCCAAAGTTTTTCGTATTTTTTATGTCCGATAAAAGATATTTCAGATGTACTTGCCCGTTCTAATTGCTCGGGTGCTGTAATTAATTGTGAAGTTGCACCAACGATTTCTCCGTTTAGAACTTCATTTATTTGTTCGAGTGTGTAGGTCATTTATATAATATGAATTTGGTATTAATATCAAAATACGGCATTTGGGCTAACATTTGCAAGTGAAATAAAAAAATAAATCAGTTTAATGTTTAAAATTTTAATGTTTTGTCCCGATATAACAGAACTGAAAAAATAATCAACAATTCGCATTTATTAATTGAGTGCACCAAACAATACCTTAAATAAAAACAGATTTCACTAATTTTCACAGATTCAAAACTTTAAACCTTAAACTTTAAACAAAAAAACACAGATTAAATTCTAAGAAGTCTAAAAATCTAATTAGTCTATTTTTCCTCCCTTTGTCCCATCATCATCAAAAATGCTTTCAAAAACGCATCTATTTCGCCATTCATTACTCCATCAACATCGCTGGTTTCATAACCTGTGCGAACGTCTTTTACTAATTTATAAGGTTGCATAACATAGTTACGAATTTGCGAACCCCATTCGATTTTCATTTTTCCAGCTTCAATATCTGCCCGTTGTGCCTGTTTCTTTTTTAATTCAATTTCGTACAATTGAGAGCGTAACATTTGCATCGCCCGTTGTCTGTTATCTTGTTGGGATCTCGTTTCCGAACATTGAATCTGAATTCCTGTAGGTTTATGAACCAATTGTACTTTGGTTTCCACCTTATTTACATTTTGTCCACCAGCACCACTAGAACGGGAAGTTGTTATTTCAATATCGGCGGGATTAATATCTATTTCAATACTATCATCAACAAGCGGATACACATATACAGAAGCAAACGACGTGTGTCGCTTGGCATTGCTGTCAAATGGAGAAATACGCACCAATCGATGCACTCCATTTTCTCCTTTTAAATACCCAAACGAATAATCGCCTTCAAACTCAAGTGTTACTGTTTTTATTCCCGCAGCTTCACCTTTTTGAAAGTTCAATTCCTTGATTTTGTAACCGTATTTTTCGCCCCACATCATGTACATTCGCATAAGCATTTCTGCCCAATCGCAACTTTCTGTTCCTCCAGCACCCGAAGTAATTTGAAGTACTGCACTCAAAGAATCTCCTTCGTCAGAAAGCATATTTTTGAATTCTATCGCTTCAATATAAGAATTCGTAACCCGAAATTGTTCGTCCAATTCATCGGATGTGAGTTCTCCTTCTTTATAAAATTCGTAAGCCAATTGCAATTCTTCTGCCATTTCGCAGGCTTTATCATAATCTTCTACCCATTTTTTCTTAGAACGAAGTGTCTTAATATAAAGTTCTGCCTCCTTCGGATTGTTCCAAAAATCGGGGGCTAACGTCTTTTCTTCTTCATTTGTAATTTCAATTAATTTGGCATCAACGTCAAAGATACCTCCTCAACGCACCAAGGCGCTCTACAATACCTTTAATTTGTTCGGTAGTTGTCATAAATTATATTAATTTTGTAAAGCAAAAATAAGCAATTTTTACGAAGAGGCAAGTCGAAATTTGCCTGTATCTAAAATATAAAATCTATATGGAAATTAATTTAGTTAGCGATACCGTTACAAAACCTAGTCAGGAAATGTTACGTTTTATGTTTCAAGCAGAAGTTGGTGATGATGTTTACAAACAAGATCCAACAGTCATTGAATTAGAAGCTAAAGTTGCCGAATTTTTCGGAATGGAAGCAGCCCTATTTTTTCCTTCAGGGACAATGGCAAATCAAACGGCAATTAAACTTCATACGCAACCAGGCGAGCAATTAATAGCTGATAAATGGGCACACGTTTACAATTACGAAGGTGGTGGAGCTTCCTTTAATAGCGGGGTTTCTTGTTGTTTATTAGATGGAAATCGTGGAATGATTACCGCTGAGCAAGTCGCTGGGGCTATTAATAATCCTGAGTTTTATCACAGTCCGCTAACGAGTTTGGTATGTGTTGAAAATACTACTAATAAAGGGGGAGGAGCCTGTTACGATTTTGAGGAATTCCGAAAAATACGCCAAGTTTGCGATGCCAATAACTTGAAATTTCATTTAGATGGTGCCCGTATTTGGAATGCTTTGGTTGCCACCAATGACAATCCAAAAGACTACGGAACAGTTTTTCACACCATTTCTGTTTGCTTATCAAAAGGGTTGGGAGCACCAATTGGATCACTTCTACTATCCGATAAAGCGACAATACACAGAGCACTTAGAATCAGAAAGATACTAGGTGGCGGAATGCGACAAGTGGGTTATTTAGCCGCAGCCGGATTATATGCTTTAGACAACAATATCGAACGCTTATCCGAAGACCATCGTCGTGCAAAAGAATTGGGAATCGTACTTCAAAAATTACCTTGGGTTGCCAAAGTTGAACCTGTAGAAACCAACATCTTGATATTCTCAGTACAACCTTCCGTAGATGAAAACCTATTGATGGAAAAACTGAAACAAAAAGGAATTTCCATGAGTTCAATGGGGCACGGAAAACTACGAATCGTCACCCATTTGGATTACCGCGAAGTCATGCACAGTTACGTTTTGGAAACCCTAGAACGATTAACTTAGTCAAAAATAATTTGGAGCGAATTGTCCTCTTGTATTTGCAATTGCAATTCCCGCTTTCGCCTTTATCTCTTCGCTTCGCTGCGAGGATATCGGCTCAATCGGGGCTACTGGAGTAGTCATTTTCTTGTTTTTATATTTTGGATTTAAATCTATTATCTATTCGTCTATTATCTTTTCACAACAATAATCAATTCATTGTGTTGCTCAACTCTTGGAATGGTTTTAGTTTTGAATTTTGAAGCATCAAATTCATTCATGTACTTTTGATTCCGGGTAGTGTCATTTTCTTTCGTTAGCATCGTATTGAAAAGGATATAACCACCTGGATTTAAAAGCAAACTAATTCTGTCAACGAAGAATTTTTCAAAGAGAAAATTTGGCATTTTGGTATCTTGAAAAATGTCGATGATTATTAAATCAAAGGTTTTATTAGTTTTTAAAACAAATTCAAAAGCGTCGTCTATATAAATAGTTAAGTTGGGAATTTCATTTAATTTGAAATAAGTATTGGCAATTTCGATAATTTCGGGATCAATTTCAACACCTGTAATCTTGCCTTTAAACTGTATTTCATTAACCAAAGTTTTGATAACGCTTCCTCCTGCAACACCAAGAACCAAAATTGATTCCATTTTATTAATGGTTTCAAAACCGATTGATTTCAATCCTTTTCGCAAAATACGCTGCAAGCTTCCATATGAATAATTGGTGTTTTTAGAATCCAATACCAATTCGCCATTAGCCCAAGTAACTTCTAGCGAATTGCTTACGGAAGATTTTCGTTTGTAAATATTTATAGGAATCAAAAAACTAAGTATTTTTTTGAACATTATTTTTTTTATCAAAAATAAGAGATTAATGTTACTTTTACACAAAATTACGAAGAATGAAGAAACAAATTTATAAATTGATTTTTTTTCGATTAATGGGCTGGAAAATCATTGGCGAAATTGACGAAAAAATTGCCAAATGCGTTTTGATGGTTGTCCCACATACGAGTTGGCACGATTTCTATTTAGGTATTTTTACCCGTGGAATAACAGAAGTTGAGATGAATTGGTTGGGTAAAAAAGAATTGTTTGGATTTCCATTCGGTTGGTATTTTCGATATATGGGCGGCGCACCTTTGGATAGAAAAGGGAGTTTGAATAAAGTAGATGCTATTGCAGAAGTTTTTAAAAACAAGAAAATATTCCGATTGGCAATTGCACCAGAAGGCACTCGCAAGAAAGTAACGGAATTAAAAACAGGTTTTTATTATATTGCAATGAAAGCAAATGTGCCAATAATTCCTGTGGCTTTTGATTTTGGCAAAAAAGAAGTTCGTTTGGGAAAACCGTTTCAACCAACTGGCACTATTGCGGATGATTTGAAAATTCTAACAAGTCATTTTATAGATACAAAAGGAAAAGTACCCGAATATAGTTTTGAAGTAATACCTTCTGGATTTTTAAAATAATCCAAAATCAAGTGGTGTAATACCGATATAGTATGAAAATAGTTCAATTTTTATTGAACTATATTGAATACATAGTCGGAATAAAATAATTATTCTGAAGGTTTATAATCTTTAAAAGTTCCATTTTTATAGAATATCACAATTTTGTCAATTTCATTTGAACTTGTAGAGATTGTGATATTTTCGTTTAAAATAGTTTTCATATTTTCTATGGGATTTTTAACAACAGGAATTTCAGCTGGACTAAATAAATTTTCAGCAATTTGATTTTGTGAAATTGGAGTAGGAGCGGAAATTATTTTTTCAGCAATAATTCCAGATCTATTTCCGTCTGAATTTTTCGGGAAATTTCCTTTGCCATTTAAAATCCAATACAAATCTACATCAGGAAATACCTCTAAAATTTTCAGTATAAAATCCAAACTTGGCTTGTTTCTGCCTGAAAGTAAATGGGACAAGCTGGAACGCTGCACGCCAATTTTATCGGCAAAAGCAGATGCATTTAAACTGTAATAATCCAATAGTATTTCAAGTCTTTTAATGAATTCATCTGTGTTTACCATTGTAAATTATCTTTTAGAAGTTGTATTTTACAAATGTAAATAAAAAGATGTAAACTGGCAATTTTACAGATGTAAATCGTGAATATTTAACATTTAACATTGCTTTGAAACTTGAAGTAAATAATATTAAAACACTGATTATGTGTAATTTGAAATGTAATTAATAAATAAGTAACATTTGTTAATTATAGCGGTATTGAATCCTATAATCAATCAAGATAAAACGTTTACATTATTAAACAATCTTTTCTTTTTCATTGTTTACAATTGTAATTATAAAGATGTTTACTTTTGTAAATCAAATTTAAAGCTATGAATTTCGAGGAATTATTCAGTCAATTTAAAGAGACTAATTTATTTGGACGTTACATTACATTGGAAGATATTGAACCATTATTAGCAAAATTTAATACTAATAATCAGGTTCAAATTATTGGGTATTCTGTACTTGGAAAACCGATTTATAAATACCAATTAGGAACTGGTTCAAAACGAATTTTTCTTTGGTCGCAAATGCATGGAAATGAAAGCACAACTACAAAAGCACTTTT
>JBILPJ010000129.1:0-6443 GCA_044373975.1 Flavobacterium sp.
GCTTTCGCCATTAATCACAACTATTCCTTTACAATTATTGTCGTATCACATTGCTGTTTTAAGAGGTTGTAATGTAGATCAGCCAAGAAACTTAGCAAAATCAGTTACGGTAGAATAATTAAAATACATTTCAAATAATAAACCCAAAGAAGGCTTCATAAAAAGTATTCTTTGGGTTTTATTTTGTAATTATTTAAAAAAAATCCCATCACGTAAACGGATGGGATTGGTTAGATCAATTAAGAAACTAGTTTTTAATTATTCTCTTAGTTATACTTTGATTATCAGAAGCAATTTTAACGAAATAAATTCCAGATGAAATTGAAGATAAGTCCAATAAGAATTGACTTGGATTGTTTTTAAATTCAGATTTTGAATATACAATTTTCCCTGTTAAATCATAAACATCAACTGTTTTAGGCATAATAGTTCCCATAGAAACATTGAAAATTCCTTTTGATGGATTTGGATAAATTGCAATATTGCTCATCTCAAATTGCTGATTAGCTAAAGTTCCTTCTATTACAAAATCATCAATAACAACTCCCTGTTGGTTTACTCCTTCATCTGATTGAAATACAATTCTGAATATCACATTGGCATTTCCGACAAGAGTATTTAACGGATAGAAATATTCTTTTATTGAAAGATCTGTTCCGGTCCATTGTGCTCCTGGGCAATTTTGACAATCGTCAGCCACTCCTGATAGTGCATTTGTTCTACTACTATTATACCAATTCGCACCTTCAATTCCAAGAACATCCCATGTTTGCCCAAAATTTGTTGAGTATTGCACATAAACTACATCCCAATTTAACTCTAAATCAATTGCCATTTTAAATTTAATTACAGGGTTTGTAATATTAGTTAAATCATAACATTGTGAAATTAAATAGGCTTTTTTAGAGTCAGGATGATTTCCTGAAAGACTGGTTGTATATACATTCCCCGAACCTACAGACAAAGTACCACCAGTTCTAACCCCTTTTACCCATTGACTTGTTATTAGCCCCTCTGTGTATGTGAGTAAATCGGATGCTGCAGATTCAAATGTGTTTACAGCCCCTACTGCTCCTGAATCATTAGCATAAAAAATAATATCACCTTGATTATTGTCAGGGTAAGCATCATTTGTTGTAGTTGAAGACACATTTAAAGTAAAAGCACCTCTTGAAGTAACCGTAAAAGCAGGTAAATTAATAGATTGTGTTGCTGACGCAGCTATAACCCCATTCCAAATATAATTTTGCGGAGTTCCGTCATAATTATATGTTATTGAAACTGTTGAAATAGCTGTTGAACCATTATTTTTTACAGTAATTTGAGGAGAAATAAGTCCCCCACAGGCTATTGTTCCTGTTGGTGATTGAATTCCAACAAATTTAACATCACTTGGTGGAACTTGAACTGGAATGTCGCATTGCCAAACCCCTCTTCCAAAAGTTCCTGCGATAATTTTGGAGTCCTCTAAATTTATTTCCAAATCGGCAACAGAAGTATTAGGTAAATAAGTTTCAAAAGGCGCCCAAGTTGTCATAGAATCATCTTTGTAATAAACTCCAACAGTTGTTCCAACGTAAAGTGGGTTTAAAGAATGTCTTCCTTGGTGAACTATTATATTTTTACCAACAGAAGGAAGTGCACCGATTGTTCCATTTGCCGTAATAGCCGTAAAATTAGTTCCGCCATTTATTGATTTAAAAGCATTTCCGGAAGTTCCTGATGTAGTAATATAAACAATGCTACCATTTGAATAATTTACAGCAATTGATGTAATGGCTGCTAAAGCTGTATGAACGTTTGCAAATACTACACCTCTATTAGTACTTTTATATAACTTTGTTCCTTTTGAAACATACATAATATTATCATTACTAGGGTCAACAGATATATTCTGAATGTTTCCAGTTCCAAATGTAGTAGTGCTTTGAGCTACCCATGCATTATTTGATAATTTATACAATTTTTTGTAACCCGCAAAAATTTCTCCTACAGAATTAGATCGAAGTGGTGTAACCCAATCCCCAGCTTCCCCCGTTGGAGCAGAAACCGCTAAAGACAAAGTCATTCCTGAATCATTACTTTGAAACAAAGTACCTCCGTTATATACAAATCCATAACATTTATTACTATTTGTTGGGTCAATTGCAGTATCCATTCCATCACCAGCGTGATAACTTCTCCAAAGATTATTGTTATAAATAAAACCACCATTATCCTGAAGTCCACCTGTTATTTTAGAAGCAGATTGCTTTGAAACAGATATTTTATAAAACTGACCTATTTGAGCTTGTCCAATAATATCATTAAATGTGACTCCCTTATCTGTTGAAACATAGATTCCCCCGTCACTACCACAATACAATTTATTACCAAAATATTGTAGGAAATGAATATCTGCATGCGTGAAATTTGGACTCCAAGATTGCCAGCTATTTAATTTTGTAGCAGTCGCTCCTCCGTCAGTAGATTTCCAAACGTTTAACATACCTGTGTAAACCTCATTTGCATCTGTTTGAGAAACACAAAGTGCCAAATCATACCATGCTTGAGTTCCAAGGTCAAAAACATCAGTTCCTGAAGCAATTAAACCTGTTTCTGCAAAATTAAGACCGCCATTTGTAGATTTAAAGATCCCTTGAAAATAATAATTATTTGATCGAAGCCCTGCGCTTAAACAATAAACAACATTAGGATCATTTGCTGTAACATCAAAAATCAATCTCGAAGAATCAGCTGGTAATCCGGTAATTCCTATACTTGAAAAAGTTTCTCCAGAATTTAAAGATCTATAAAATTTACTATCAATGCCATTAGCAGAACTAACATATAATTTACTTGCATCCCCTGGTTTTACTCTCAATGAACCTTGCGTAAAATTTCCAGAAATTTTATTTAACCAAGTTGTTCCTCCATCTGAAGTTTTAAACACGCCCGTGCTTGTAGCACACCATAGAATATCATGATTAGTTGGATGAATTATCAAATCCCCAAGACCTTTCTCTACATTATTTAAAGATAAACCTGTTAGGTTCCAACTTTCTCCCCCGTTAATAGATTTATAAATACCCATTGAATAGGAATGGTTAGCATCTTTATCGCCCGTTGCTATGTAAACAATATCTGGATTATCATAAGCAACCGCAATTCCTGAGACTCCAATTTGTGGAAATTCATCAAATAATGGAACCCAAGACACACCCGAATCAGTAGATTTCCAAATTCCTCCAGCTGGTGCACCAAAGTAAATGGTATTTGCATTTGATGGATCTACACAAATAACATTTATTCTTCCTCTACCTCTTGTTGATTGCAGTGCGGAATTTTGGGTTGGACCAATTGGTTGCCAATTACTTGTAGGAACAAGTCTAGAAACACTATTTCCATTACGTTTTGCTTGATTTTTTTGTTCCCACGCAGCTAATAATTCTTGTTGAGAAATCACATATCCTTGATCGTTAGTAACGTTTTTCCATTGTTCAACCCAACGCATAAAAGGTTTATAACCGCTTGCTCGTTTAGTTTTGTCACGAGTTGACCAATAATTATTAAAATCGGTAACTAATTCAGACAATTTTTTTTCTTTTGGATTGGCATCCACTGTATTTATCATCCAGGGAGCAGTAGGATTAAATTGTGAAAATCCTAAAAAAGCGCATAATAAGGCAAATAATAAGAATGTTTTTTTCATTTTTAGTAAGTTTATTACAAACATAACTCCTTTAATATTTAATTCAAAAAAATTAACATTAATTTTAAATCTTGCTATTTTACTTTCGTAAATTTGTGAAAAATTAAAAATGTTTTCTTTTCTGAAAAAATACAAATTGTTTCTAAGTGTTGTGATTGTTCTTTCCGCAATAATTTTATCACTTTTTTATTCGGCTTTAAAGCCAAAAAAAATGCTTCCAATTTATAATCCTTCGATGGTAAACCCTGAATTGGTTGATTCTACGGTACAATATATTAGTAAATACCATACGATTGCTGATTTCTCATTTACAAATCAAAACGGTAAAACAATCACTCAAAAAGATTATGAAGGCAAGATTTATGTTGCCGATTTTTTCTTTACAACCTGTGGATCAATTTGCCCAAAGATGACTACAAATTTGGCTGAAATTCAAAAAGTAATTATCAATAATCCGAAAGTAATGTTGCTTTCTCACACTGTATTTCCTGAAACAGATAGCGTTTCTGTTTTGAAAAAGTATGCTATAAAAAATGGAGTTATTGATAGCAAATGGAACTTAGTCACGGGTGACAAAAAACAAATTTATACGATGGCAAGAAAGTCCTATTTGGCAGTAAAATTGGGTAAACCTAATGAATTATATGATATGGTTCATACCGAAAATTTTGTTTTGGTTGATTCAAAAAGACGTGTTCGTGGATTTTACGATGGCACAAAAAAAGAAGATATTCAGCGCTTAATTGAAGATATTAATTTTTTGTGTACCGAGTAATTTAGTCAATAAATAGATTCTTTTCTAACAAATTCATTGTAGCATTTGCTTAAAAATGTCATAAAACTGATAATTATCATTCGATTGAATATTATTATATTTACTTTTGCAATCTAAATTCAATCTAAATAAGGTTTGCGAACGACAATAAATTCTCTTAAAAAAGGCGAAAAAGCAATTATCAAAGATTTCGACATTGATACCATTCCATTAAAATTATTGGAAATGGGTTGTTTGCCAGGAAATGTGGTAGAATTGCTTCAAATTGCGCCTTTTGGAGATCCTTTGTATTTGAATATAAATGGTTCGCACCTTGCCATTCGTATTGAAACTGCTAAAGAAATTGAAGTTGAAATTCTAAAATCCAACTTAAAATGAGTAGCAAAAACATAAATGTTGCCTTAATTGGAAATCCGAATACGGGTAAAACTTCTGTTTTCAATCAATTGACTGGTTTGAATCAACAAGTAGGAAATTACCCAGGAATTACAGTCGAAAAAAAGATTGGTTTTTGCAAATTGACTTCAAAAATTAAAGCAAACATTCTTGATTTGCCTGGAACATATAGTTTAAATGCAAGTTCTATTGACGAAAATGTTGTTATTGAATTGCTGTTAAATAAAAACGATAAATTGTATCCAGATGTGGCACTTGTTGTTACAGATGTAGAAAATTTAAAACGAAATTTATTGCTTTTCACACAAATAAAAGACCTTGAAATTCCAACTATTTTAGTCATAAATATGGCTGATAGGATGAAATTTAAAGGCATTTCTCTGGATATTCCCTATTTAGAAGAGCAACTAAAAACGAAAATCGCCTTAATCAGTTCTCGAAAAGGATACGGAATTGATGAATTGAAAAATCTAATAATTAATTATAATTCACTTTCCGTCGAACCGTGTTTGAACGCATCAAGTATCGACTCGGAATATTTTGAAACACTTCGAAAAACATTTCCAAATCAATTGCTTTATAAATTGTGGTTGGTTATTACGCAAGATGTGAATTTTATGAATTTGGAACGTAAGGAAGTACAAAATTCCTTCACAAAATCACATTCTGATTTGAAGCGATTGCAACAAAAAGAAACCATAAAAAGATACCAATTTATCAATGATGTTTTGAAAGTTGGACTCAAAATTGACAGTTCTGTTGCCAAAGATTATCGTAGCAAATTAGACCGTGTTTTAACTCATAAATTTTGGGGCTATTTTATTTTTTTTATAATATTATTTGGCATTTTTCAATCTATTTTTGAATGGTCAAAAGTGCCAATGGAGTTTATTGACACTACTTTTGCATCATTTAGTGCTTTGGCAAATGAATCTCTGCCTGCTGGAGTTTTAACAAATTTGATTTCCCAAGGAATAATTCCAGGAATTGGTGGGATTTTAATTTTTATTCCACAAATAGCCTTCTTATTTATGTTTATTTCTATTTTAGAAGAAAGCGGTTATATGAGTCGCGTGGTTTTTTTGATGGATAAAATAATGCGAAAATTTGGACTTTCTGGAAAGAGCGTTGTGCCCTTAATTTCAGGAACAGCGTGTGCAATTCCTGCAATAATGGCAACCAGAAACATCGAAAATTGGAAGGAAAGATTGATTACAATTTTGGTTACGCCTTTCACAACTTGTTCTGCAAGATTGCCTGTTTATGCCATAATTATTGCATTGGTAATCCCAGACACGAGAATCTTAGGCTTCCTAAATTTGCAAGGTTTGACCTTAATGTTATTGTATCTTTTAGGTTTTGGAATGGCTATTTTTTCGGCTTATATTCTAAATAAGATTTTGAAAATTAAAGGAAAAACCTTTTTTGTAGTTGAAATGCCAAACTACAAATTACCAATGTTTAAAAATGTTGCCATTAATGTAGTTGAAAAAACGAGAGCGTTTATTTTTGGAGCTGGAAAAATAATCCTTGCCATTTCAATCGTATTATGGTTTATGGCATCTTATGGTCCAGGAGAAA
>JBILPJ010000130.1:0-6394 GCA_044373975.1 Flavobacterium sp.
TTTTCTTTTCATATCAATTATTGCAGGCTTTGTTCTTTCTTTTGGCGTCATCGAATGAATAATCGCCTCAATATGTTTGAAAGCATCATCTTCAATTTCCACATCTTTCATTGCTTTTGTAGCTCCGGGAATCATTCCGACTAAGTCTTTCATATTTCCCATTTTTTTGACTTGCTGAATTTGAGAAAGGAAATCATCAAAACCGAATTCGTTTTTGGCAATTTTCTTTTGAATTTTTCTCGCTTCCTCTTCGTCATATTGCTCTTGCGCTCTTTCTACCAAAGACACAACGTCACCCATTCCAAGGATTCGTTCCGCCATACGCTCTGGATAGAAAATGTCAATTGCTTCCATTTTTTCACCAGTTCCTACAAATTTAATTGGTTTGTTAACCACCGATTTTATAGAAATAGCAGCTCCACCACGAGTATCACCGTCTAATTTAGTAAGGATTACCCCATCAAAATTTAATATATCATTGAACGCTTTTGCAGTATTTACAGCATCTTGTCCCGTCATTGCATCAACAACAAACAACGTTTCTTGAGGTTGAATTGCTTTGTGAACACGAGCAATTTCATCCATCATTTCAGCATCAACAGCAAGACGACCAGCGGTATCGACAATTACAACATTGTAGCCTTTTTCTTTGGCATATTTAACTGCATTTTGTGCAATTTCAACTGGATTGTTATTTCCTAATTCAGAATAAACTTCAACACCAATTTGACTTCCCACCACGTGCAATTGATTGATTGCAGCAGGACGATACACATCACACGCAACCAAAAGTGGGTTTTTATTCTTTTTGGTTTTAAGAAAATTAGCTAATTTTCCCGAGAAAGTAGTTTTTCCCGAACCTTGCAATCCTGACATTAAAATCACAGTTGGCGCACCAGAAAGATTAATTCCCGCAACTTCACCACCCATTAATTCAGTTAGTTCGTCTTTGACTAATTTAACTAATAATTGTCCCGGTTGTAAAGTCGTTAATACATTTTGTCCAATGGCTTTTTCTTTTACTTTGGTCGTAAAATCTTTGGCTATTTTAAAGTTAACATCGGCGTCTAATAGGGCACGACGAACTTCTTTTAATGTTTCGGCAACATTTATTTCAGTTATTTTTCCGTGTCCTTTTAGTATATGAAAGGCTTTGTCTAATTTATCACTTAAATTATCGAACATAATTGTACTTGTTTATTGAAATGCAAATATAAGATAAAGTTGGAAAGCGTCAAAGGTTCAAAGTAGCAAAATTGCAGTTGTTTTTAAGCAAAATTATTTTGGTACTGAAATGTTGAATTGCACTGATTTTGCGTGAGTGATGGCAGTGGAAAGCCCACAAAAAACGTAATGAAATGGAGTTTTTGAGGACTTGCAACGAACAGTACGACCGAGTTTACGACAAATTATGAGGTTAATTCAATACGTTCAAAACGAGGGCACGCCCAAATAAAACTACATTCTCTCAGGAACTTCAATCCCCAAAAGTTGAAATGCAGCGGAAATCGTATCAGCAACTTTTTTGGACAATTGCACACGGAAAATCTTTTCACTTTCCACATTTGAACCTAAAATCGGAACCGCTTGATAGAACGAATTGTACTCGCGAACCAAGTCGTAGGTGTAGTTGGCTATTAATGCAGGGCTGTGATTTTGCGCCGCATTTTGAATTACTTCAGGAAATAATTCCAATTGTTTTAGTAATTCTTTTTCTTTTTCGTGCAAAGTTGCTATGTCAGTTTTTACAGAAAAATCGAAGTTGGCTTTGCGAATAATCGATTGGATTCTCGCATACGTATATTGAATAAATGGCCCTGTATTTCCAGCAAAATCAACGGATTCTTCAGGGTCAAATAGGATTCTCTTTTTAGGATCGACTTTCAAAATGTAGTATTTCAAGGCACCCAAACCGATGGTATTGTATAACTTTGCTTTTTCCTCGGAAGAATAGCTTTCTAATTTCCCTAAATCTTCGGAAATTTTCTGAGCAGTTTCGGTCATTTCATTCATCAAATCATCAGCATCTACAACAGTTCCTTCACGACTTTTCATTTTACCAGAAGGCAAATCTACCATTCCGTACGACAAATGAAACAGGTTTTTAGACCACTCGAAACCTAATTTTTTCAAGATTAAAAACAAGACTTTAAAGTGATAATCTTGCTCGTTTCCTACGGTATAAACCATTCCGCCAACATCTGGGAAGTCCTTTACACGCTGAATTGCAGTTCCAATATCTTGTGTCATATAAACGGCAGTTCCATCAGAACGAAGGACGATTTTTCTATCCAAACCATCGGGAGTTAAATCAATCCAAACCGAACCATCAGGATCTTTCTCGAAAATTCCTTTTTCCAACCCAATTTGAACGACATCTTTTCCTAATAAATAGGTGTTGCTTTCGTAGTAATAACTATCAAAATCAACGCCTAAATTTTTGTAAGTTATTGCAAAACCATCATAAACCCATTGGTTCATCGTTTTCCAAAGTGATATCACTTCGGCATCGCCAGCTTCCCATTTCAAAAGCATTTCTTGTGCTTCAAGGATAATTGGCGCTTGCTTTTTAGCCTCATCTTCCGATTTTCCTTCGCTCATTAATTGCGCTATTTCCTCTTTATAGGCTTTATCAAAAGCAACATAAAAATTACCAACTAATTTGTCGCCTTTTAATCCTGAATTTTCTGGAGTTTGTCCTTTCCCGAATTTTTGCCACGCCAACATTGACTTGCAAATGTGAATTCCACGATCGTTGATGATTTGTGTTTTATAAACTTTTTTCCCTGATGCTTTGATGATTTCGGCGACAGAATATCCTAATAAATTATTACGAACGTGACCTAAATGCAAAGGTTTATTGGTGTTTGGTGAAGAATATTCAACCATAACCGCAGCTTCATTTGGATTTGGAGTAACAAAACCAAATTTGGGATTGTCTTTTATTTCGTTGAAGAATTTCAGATAATACTCATCTGAAATCACAATATTTAAAAACCCAGAAACCACATTAAAAGTTTTAACTTCCGAGATATTTTCTACTAAATAGGTTCCGATTTTATTTCCCAATTCAACGGGATTACTTTTTATGACTTTCAATAAAGGGAAAATTACCATCGTAATATCACCTTCAAATTCCTTGCGTGTCGATTGAAATTCGATTTTGTCAATAGTTACATCAAATAGCGATTGGATTGCTTTTTCAATTGATGGCGAAAGTAATTGAGATAATGTCATTTTGATATCTTATTTTAAGAGGTCAAAGATAGTTATAATGTGGGAATTTGAAAATGGAACGGGGAAGTTTTAGTTTTTGAAATTAAAAAAACTCGAAGTTTAGGGCTTCGAGTTTATGATTTCTATAAATTGCAACGAATTTTACCATTTAATAATTGCACTTGCCCAAGTAAATCCACTTCCAAATGCAGCCAAAACCACAGTGTCACCCGATTTTATTTTTCCTTGTTCCCAAGCTTCTGTTAACGCAATAGGAATGGAAGCTGCGGTTGTATTTCCGTATTTTTGGATATTATTGAAAACTTGATGGTCTGACAAACCAAATTTCTTCTGAATAAATTGTGAAATTCTCAAATTCGCCTGATGTGGAATTAGCATATCAATATCTGAAACCTGCAAATTACTAGCTTGCAAACCTTCATTTATGACTTCGCTAAAACGAACCACCGCATTTTTGAATACAAATTGCCCATTCATATATGGAAAATAACTTTCGTCATTCGGATCTTGATCTTCAATAATATCAGAAACCCAGCGTCCGCCCATTCCGGGTGCTTTCACGATTAATTCTTCGGCGTGAATACCTTCTGAATGCAAATGAGTTGATAGAATTCCTTTTGTCAAATCTTCTTCACGACTTAAAACTGCTGCTCCAGCACCATCACCAAAAATCACTGAAACGCCACGCCCACGAGAAGTCATATCCAAACCTGTTGACTGAACTTCGGAACCAATTACTAAAATATTTTTGTACATTCCAGTCTTTATATATTGGTCTGCAACAGACAATGCGTAAACAAAACCTGAACATTGATTTCTAACATCTAATGCGCCAACGGTTCTCAAGCCTAAATCTCGTTGCACCAAAACGCCAGGGCCTGGAAAATAATAATCAGGGCTTAGGGTTGCAAAAACCACAAAATCGATTTCATCATTAGAAATTCCTGAACGTTCAATGGCTATTTTTGCCGCTTTCACTCCCATTGTAGTGGTGGTGTCTTCTCCTTTTATAATGTGACGGCGTTCTTGAATCCCTGTTCGTTCTTGAATCCACTCGTCATTCGTGTCAATAATTTTAGATAAATCATCATTTGTAACTCTATTCTCAGGAACGTAAAATCCCAATCCTGCTATTTTTGAATGATACATAGTTTTTGTTTTTTTATGAGAATGTAAATTTAAGCATACTTTGAATTAAATATTTCAATAATTGAATATTTTATAAAGTTTCTTTAAATTGAATTTTATTCATATTAGCAATAGTGTTTTTTTTAAGTTTTATATATAAGGATTTGATATTTATTTTGATAATAATATACGAATATTAAATTTATTTTAATCACAACTATTCTCACATATTTTATACATTTCTGTAATTTGACGCTTTTTTTATACTTATTTCTACTTTTTTACGTATAAAATAGCTGCTACAACGTTTGAGTTATCATTACATTACCTCAACATTAAATAATCTTTACATTTTTTTATTGTTGTACTTTCAATATTTATATAAATTATTTAGACTAATGATTTCAAGTAAATTAAATGTTTTAATAAAATTTTATCATGAAAAATCATTTGTATAGTTTTTATATACTTCGTTAAGAATTTACAATTTAAAAATAGTATTAAATTTCGATATTAACTTAAACCCTCATTATTTATGAAAAAATTATTTTTATTTATTTTCCTGATGACTATTTCATTAGGACAATCGCAAACTTTCCCACTTGACTTTTCAGAAGCAGCAGATTTGCTTCCAGGAGTGGATGGTGTTACGACTTCAATCGTCGATGACAATGGTGGACCCGTTATGAGAATTGTGGGTGCTTCAGGAACCTGGGATAATTGCCAGAAAATTTTAGCTCAGGATGTAAATCTTTCTGACAACAACAACAACACTATTACCTTTAGATTCAAATCTATTGGAGCTTCAACAAGTGGACAACACTTGATTAAATTTGAAGGTGGATCTGGTGGTGCTGCTGTTGCTGAAGGTTTTTTCAATGCTACAGGAACAGAATGGCAAACAATCACTATTGATTTTGGTGCTGGTTTGGGCAAGTATTCCAAATTAGTTATTTTTACTGATTCTGGAGCTAACTCTAATGGTTGGAATAATTCTGCAACTGGAATTTATTTAATTGATGATATTGCGGGAGGTACAAATGTAGTTCCACCTGTTGTATTAGCTCCGTCAGTACCAGCAGCAGTTCCAACAGCAAAAAATGCTTGGGATGTAGTTTCATTATATACTGATGGAACTTATGCAGATCGTTCAGGTACTAATTTTAATCCAGGTTGGGGACAATCTACGGTACAATCAACACTTACTTTAAATGGTAATAACATGTTGAAATATTCTAACTTGAACTACCAAGGAATTCAATTAGATGGTAATACCAATATTAGTTCAATGACTACCTTACACGTAGATATTTATTCGCCCGACGCTACTGCTTTGGATTTTCGAATTATTTCTGGT
This sequence comes from Flavobacterium sp., assembly GCA_044373975.1. Taxonomy (GTDB): domain Bacteria; phylum Bacteroidota; class Bacteroidia; order Flavobacteriales; family Flavobacteriaceae; genus Flavobacterium. Next base: position 5,723 of record JBILPJ010000130.1, read on the forward strand.
GGAGAATTTAATAAAACGTTGACACTTACTTCTGGGCAATGGAATAGTTTTGATATTCCTTTGTCTGATTATGTTGGTGCTAATTTAGCAATTCTAAATCAATTAAAATTTCAAACAAATCCTTTTGGGGCTTTAAGAAATACAGTTTATTTAGATAATATTTATTTTTATAGACCAGCTACAGCTGCAGCGCCTCCAACTTTTGGAGCATTTACTGTACCTGCTAAATTGGTAGGTGATGCTGCTTTTGATTTAACAGCTCCAACTTCTACTGGTTCAGGTGCTTTTACCTTTACTAGTAGTAATGCAGCTGTTGCAACCGTTAGCGGAAGTACAGTTACTATTGTAGGTTCAGGTTCTTCTACAATCACGGCTACTCAAGCCGCTTCAGGAGGTTTCGCAGCGGGAAGTGTTTCTGCTCAATTAGTAGTGACTTTTGCTCCGCCAACAGTTGCGGCTCCTACACCAACAAAAGCTGCTGAAGATGTTTTATCAATATTTAGCGGTGCTTACACTAATATTACTGGGACTAACTTTTTCCCAAATTGGGGACAATCAACAGAATATTCATCAGTAGATATTGATGGAAATCCAACATTAAGATATACAAATTTAAATTATCAAGGAATTACTTATTCTCCTTCAATTGATGCTACATCAATGGAAAAATTG
>JBILPJ010000131.1:0-6363 GCA_044373975.1 Flavobacterium sp.
AGAAGATGGCTATAAATTAGTCGAAACCTCTTATTTAGGTATGGAACACCAAAGCGCTGTAGCTTATGGAAATAAGTATAAAAAAGGATATTTAGGAAGTGATTTATCAGGAACGGGAATTGGATTGTTATTCGACTTTATTATCATTCACGAAAGTGGGCACGAATGGTTTGGAAACAGCATCACCTCCAAAGATATTGCCGATATGTGGATTCACGAAGGATTCACGTGTTACTCAGAATCCGTGTTTTTGGAATGTCAATACGGTCTTGAAAAAGCACAAATTTACATCAATGGATTGAAGAAAAATATTAGTAATGACGTTCCAATTATCGGTCAATATGGCGTAAACAAAGAAGGTTCTGGCGATATGTATTACAAAGGCGCTTTGATGTTGAACACCATTCGACACATTATCAATAACGACGAAAAATGGTGGAAAATCATTTTGGATTATTCCAATACCTTCAAATATAAAATCATCGATACTGAAACCGTTATTTCCTTTTTTAACAACGCTTCAGGTTTGGATTTAACACCCGTTTTCAATCAATATTTGCGATTTACGAACATTCCAACATTGGATTTAAAAATAGTTAAAAACAAACTATCTTATCGTTGGAAAGCTACTGAAACGAATTTTAATATGCCAATTGACATTTTAATTCAAGGAAAAAAAACCCGAATTCAACCCACAACAACATGGACAAAATCGGAATTGAGCGTTAAATCACTTTCAGATATTGTAGTCCTTAAAAATGATTTTTTGGTTGATTGAAAAATCTAAAGTAATGATTCCTTTCGCTTCACTTTTCCGCTTTCGGTTTCAATGAATTTCGTGACAAAACGAATTGTTTTTGGTTTTTCATAAATGTCTAAAGCATCAAAAACTGAATCATCAAAAACGGCTGGTTTTCCTTCAATGACAATAAGTACTTGTTCGCCCAATTTTTCATCGGGAATTCCAATTACAAAAAAACGCTGCTTAATTTTATCGGAAAGTTTTGCTTCAATTTGCTCTGGAAATAGTTTGACGCCACCACTATTTATCACATTATCTATTCTTCCTAACAAGAGAAATTGGGTTTCAGAAAGCAGTTCAACAACGTCATTGGTAACAATATTTGTTTCGGAAATTCTTGGGGCAACGATTACCAAACAGCCTCTTTCATCGGTTGCGATTTTCACATTTGGCAAAACCGAGAAGTACTTTTCCTCTATTCTTTTGACTGCAATATGGGTAATTGTTTCGGTCATTCCGTAGGTTTCATAAATTTTCGTTGGTACTTCTAAAAGTTGATTTCGAAGGGTTTCACTAATTTTTGCACCGCCAACAATCAGTTTTTTGACTTTGGATAATTCCAAAATCGAGTTTTGAACTTGCATTGGAACCATCGCAACAAAATCGTAATGATATTTGTTGTCTTTCAATGGATTGGAAGTTGGGGTTACAATATCCATTTCAAAACCTAAAATCATACTTCGAATTAGCATCATTTTACCTGCAATATAATTTGTTGACAAACAATTCAAAACCCGATTTCCTGCTTTTAAATCGAAGAATTGGGCTGTTGCCAATGCGGAATTGACCATTGCTTGTTTTTCAAGATTGATTTTCTTGGGAAAACCCGTTGTTCCTGAAGTTGTAACCGTAATAAAGGATTTTTTGTTGAACCATTCCAATAGAAATTCGCCCGTAATTCTTTCAAAATCGTCGCCTTCTTTTATTAAATCGTGCGCAGCAAGAAGTAGCTTTTCTCTATCAAGAGAAATTCCATTCCATTTGAAATTTGGGTGAACTGTATTGTAATTTTGGTTATTCATTAATTACGATTTCATCGGTTTGAATTGGACTTACTTTGCCCGTCAATTTTTCTTTCCAATTGGTCCATTTGTATTTTTTTGCCAATATAAATAGGATAATCGGATAGGTAATTGCAATGGAAATTATCATTTCATTGAGCGTATTTGCTGTATTTTCCACGCCTGAATAACGGAATAAAGCATCTGTTTGCAAGGCGGAAAAATCAGAAGTTATCAAAATAGAAGCCATCAGATTGTTTCCTAAATGGAATCCTAAAGCCAATTCTAAACTATCATCCATTAAGGTCATAATTCCAAGTAAAAGTCCTGTTCCGATGTAAAAAATCATCACGCCAAAACCCATTTCGGCAACTTCAGGATTGGCGCTGTGAAATAATCCGAAAACAATTGACGTAAATAGCAAAGGAAACCACCTGTTTTTAATAACAATTCCGATTTGCTGCATTAAATATCCGCGAAACAAATATTCTTCTAAACCAATTTGAAAAGGAAATAAAAGTAAGCTAATTGTTAGTAAAAGAAAGAATTTAAGAGGATGAAAATTCCAGATAATATTTGAATTATCAGTATAATAAGACGCTGCAAATCCAAAAACTGAAATAAAAACAATCAATGTAAATGAGAATAGTATCCTTTTGAAATCTACCTTTTCTCTTGATGTTGTGAGCGTTATTACGTTTCGTTCATTTAAAAAATAAACCAATAAAAACAACATTCCCAAAAGGAAAACAAAGGGAATTAAATTGATTACCAAACTCAAATTATTTGGGATGTCTTTCATTAAATCATACGCTGCTTTCATTTGCTCATCGCTCATCGTAAAGTACATTATAAAATTTCCGATAAAAATTCCTGTGGTCAAAAGTGCCGTAAATACTACTCGCCACCACGTATTATTACCTTTGTAGGCTTGTTCTATAAACATAAAATTGAAATTTAATTTATTAGCCAATTTAACTATTATTTTAAGTATAAATCAATTACTTTGCGAAAAATTAATTGTAAATATATAATGATACAAATCTACCATAATTCAAGATGCTCAAAATCAAGAGAGTGTCTCAATTTATTAGAACATTCAGGTGCGAAATTTGAAATAATAAATATTTGGAAAGGCCGCCTACATTTGAAGAATTAGAAGCACTTATTGAAAAATTGGGAATAAATCCAATCGAATTGATTCGAAAAAAAGAAAAACTATGGCTTGAAAATTTCAAAAACAAGGAGTTTACTGCTAAAGAATTGATTCAAATAATGGTTTCAAATCCAATTTTGATTGAAAGACCAATTGTAGTCAATGGAAATAAAGCAGTCGTAGCAAGACCCGTTGAAAAAATCTCAGAAATTCTTGGATAATTTAATTTAACAAACCTTTGTGAAGCCAAGCCTAAACCAAGTTTTACTTTTGCAGTCCTACATTAAAAAAGAATTCAATTATATGATAAATTTTAAAACGGCATTTTCTTTCTTCCTTCTTTCGATTTCAATTTTGACTTTCGGACAAACAAGACCCGAAGCCAAAAAAGTTAAAATTACGGGAACTGTAATCGAAAAAGTGAGCAAGCAAGCATTAGAATATGCGACGATTACTTTTATAAACAATAGAAATCCTAAAGCTATTTTTGGAGGTATTACAAATGCCAAAGGAGAATTTGATATTGAAATAAATGCAGGAAATTACGATGTAAAAATCGAATTTATCTCGTTTAAAGTTACCGAACTTAAACAACAAAGCCTTAAAGAAAGTACGAATTTAGGGCAAATTGCTCTTGATGAAGATGCCAATCAATTGAATGAAGTTGTGATTCGTTCTGAAAAAACAACGGTTGAAATTAAACTCGACAAAAAAGTTTATAATGTAGGTTCCGATTTAATGGTAAAAGGAGGAACTGTGAGCGATGTTTTGGATAATATTCCTTCGGTTTCTGTAGATTCTGACGGAGCTGTAAGTCTTAGAGGAAATGCAAATGTTCGAATTCTAATAGATGGAAGACCTTCTAATGCCATTAATATATCTGAAGCTTTGCGACTAATTCCTGCCGATGCCATTGATAAAGTTGAAGTTGTAACCAATCCTTCTGCTCGTTACGATTCTGAAGGTGGCGGTGGACTTTTGAATATTATTCTGAAAAAAGGTAAAAACAAAGGGCTTAACGGAACGGTGATTGCCTCTACTGGAAACCCAGAAAATTATGGACTTTCGGGAAATATAAATTTCAAATCGGAAAATTTTAATATTTATACAACAACCGGTTATAATTATAGAACCAATCCGGGTCATTTTATATTCAATACCGAATATTTAAATCCAGATGGTTCGACTCGAAATTATGTTGATGAATTAAGAAATAACGAGCGTTTAAGCAAGGGTTACAACTCTAATTTTGGTATTGATTTATACATAGACAAAACTACAACTTGGTCAAATGCAATGAACATTAGGGAAAATAACGGTGGAAATCCTGAAACTATTTCCTATACAAACTTCGATGTAAATCACATTTACACCAACACCAATTACCGTTTTAGCAATCAATTGAATGAAGGTTTGAATGCTGAATACACAACCAATTTCACGAAAAAATTCAAGAGAGACGGGCATAAATTCACAATTGATGGTTCGTTTTCAAAAAATAATGATAATGATTATTCATTAATCACCAGTTTAATTGATGAAAAAACGAGCAACGTACAAAAGCAAAATCGCAACACAATTCAGTCCGATTATGTGCTTCCTTTTGGTAAAGCAAATCAGTTTGAATTTGGTTACAAAGGCGATTTTAATAAATTATTGACCGATTTTAAAGTTGGGGCTTTAGATGCAAGTGGAAATTACACACCAAACACACAATACACTAATACCTTAGATTATAGAGAAAACATAAATGCTTTGTATTCGCAATTTGGAACAAAAATCAACAAATTTTCTTTCTTATTTGGATTGCGTTACGAAAACTCAAAAATTGAAATCAACCAATTAGCTACTAATGAATTTAATACACAAAAATATAGTAATTTCTTCCCAAGTGCCTTTGTTACCTACGAACTTTCCGACGAAAGCAGTGTTTCTTTAAGTTACAGCAAAAGAATTTCAAGACCAAGGGGACGTTTAATAAATCCGTTTTCGAATTATTCAAGTAACATAAATATCTTTAAAGGAAATCCAATTTTAAAACCCGCATTCACCGATGCAATAGATTTTGGTTACCTAAAACGTTGGGACAAACTGACATTCAATACGTCAATGTATGCTAATACAACAACCAATTCCTTTCAATATATTCGTCGTGAAAGCGGTGATTTTGTAAATGGAATCCCCGTTATTTTAAGCACACCAATAAATTTAGCCACGGAATACCGTTACGGATTTGAATTTACATTGAATTATTCCCCGTATAAATGGTGGAAATTAAATAGTAATTTCAATTTTTATAAAGTCCAAACACAAGGGGATTTCTCTTATACCAATACCCAAAATGTAGTTGTCACGCAAAATTTCGACAACTCAGCATCATCTTGGTTCACCAGATTAACGTCAAAAGTTACCTTGCCATACAAAATTGATTGGCAAACAAACGTAACCTATAATGGACCAGAAAAAAATGCGCAAGGAAAATCTTTAGGAATGGTTGGGGCAAATCTTGGCTTCAGCAAAGACGTATTTAAAGACAAAGCAACCATCGCCCTAAATGTTCAAGACGTTTTCAATTCCCGAAAAAGAATGTACGACACCAACATTCCAAACGTGCTAAATTCTTACACAGAAATGCAATGGAGAATTAGACAAATCACGTTATCATTTACTTATCGATTCAATAAGAAAAAAGAAGAGCGAAGCAAACCTCAAAAAGGTGGTGAAAATGGCGATGATTTCCAAGGATAAATCGACAATGAATTATTAATTCAAACACAAAACGCTTTCAGAAATGAAGGCGTTTTTTTATTTGGGCGCGACCCTCCGTAAAAACTTCGGGTCAGGCTCTGCACTTCAATCTCTGTTCCACTTCGTTCCACAGAGGATTTCCGTTGCGATCCTTCGCGCGGGATTTAGGAAATTAGGATGTTTAGAATTATTTCAGAACGACTCTTTTATCATGAATTATCACCTAAATCCATCAAAATTTTAAAACTCTGACGGGGTTTTAATAATGTAAAAAACCTCGGATTTTTTGCTATTGTTTTCAATTGTATTCTAAATTTTACAATAGTTTTTTAAATCGTGCTCCTGATCGATAAATAATTTAGGCAATAAACGCTCAAAAATATTGACTTGATGCGCAATTAAAGTAGTCCGTATTGAAATGAAATCTACATAAAATAATTGTAAAAAAACTATTGATATACTCTAACGTAATCAACTTCCATGGCAGCTTGTGTGAAATTTGAAATGATGCTAGATTGAATTGCAACATTTAGAAGTATGTATTGTTCTGCATCAAAGGGCCAAGTGCTGGCATTTTTTACAGGCGGATTGTAGGTGTAATGTACGACATTGTCAACACAAAAAACCATTTTTTCAGCAGTCCAATCTAGAGAATA
>JBILPJ010000132.1:0-6354 GCA_044373975.1 Flavobacterium sp.
AAGATTTTTCAAAGGCTATAGAGCTTGACCCTAATAATAGATATTATATGAGGAGGTGGAATGTTAGAAATATGTATGGTGATATAGATGGTGCTTCAGAAGACTTAATAAAAATTAATGAAATTAATAATCAACCTTATAAAAAATGAACAGTGAAATTTAGACCTTTTCTAAAACTTTCGTATACCTGTGTGTTTTTTAATAAAAATATATTACTTTTATTAAAAATTTACTTTATGAAAAATTCAATATTTTCTTTGATATTATTTTTGCCATTCATTTCAATTTCGCAAACCTACGAAGTAACTACTAAAACACAGGGGGCTAATTATAGTCCTTACACAGGACAAGGACAAACCACTTCAACATCTACAATTAAAGTGGTAAAAGACCCCAACGAAGCTCTAATAAAAAGTTCCGAACAATTTGCAAACAATATAAGGATTGCTGCCCAAAATGGCGCTTTTAAAACAGCTAGTCAAAAATGCGAGGATATTATCCCAATAAGCATAAGCCTTAATAAATTTAAATACATTTTCATAAATAAAATAAGTGCTTCCAAACAAAAGGAAGAGGTTGAAATAACAAAAATGGTTAACGAGGAATTATCTACTACAAATTGGGTAATATTGGACTCTGATAAGGAAGTTCCGGAAGATTTATTAAATAATAAAAACCTTGCAGTGTATCTTTTTATTGATTCAGTAAATGATGGATGGCCATTTAAAAATGTTAGTCTTACTTTAACAGATTACAAGGGAAATATTCTTCATAAAAGAGCTGTACGACATGACCGTTCAGCAGAATTTTTGTCCAAACTAACTCTTAATACAATAAAAAGCTTTCCTTATAATTTTGATGTATCATTAGTTGAAAAAGAATTATTAGATAAAGAAGAATTGGAAAAACTGAGTAAAACCGATGCTTTAAAAAAATTGAAAGAAGCAAAAGAATTTCTTGACTTGAATGTAATAAGTCAAGATCAATATGATGATCTAGTACTTAAATTAAAACCAATTCTTTTAGAGAACTAAATCATTGGCATATCATCTTCATTTAAATCAGTTACTTCTAAACCTTTTAAATAGGTTAAACTGAAATTAACCGAAAAATGTCCAACTCACAACCCACAATTCTAATACCCATATTTATCCTTCCAACGGTTTTTCAAAAACTCGCGAGTTCCATTTTCCCTTGAGTTATTTCCTGGATTATATAGCAAAGTTTCAGCTATTTCATCGGGTAAAAACTCTTGTTCCGCAAAATTATTAGCAAAATCGTGCGAATATTTATACTCCTCGCCATAACCCAATTCCTTCATTAATTTTGTCGGTGCATTTCTCAAATGAATAGGAACAGGCAAATCTCCAGATTGTTTTACCAGCTGCTGCGCCTGATTTATCGCCATATAACTTGCATTACTTTTGGGGGAAGTCGCTAAATAAATCGCACATTGACTCAACAAAATCCTACTTTCAGGATAACCAATTGTCGAAACCGCCTGAAAAGTTGTATTCGCCATAATGAAAGCCGTAGGGTTTGCATTTCCAATATCTTCACTCGATAAAATCAACATTCTGCGGGCAATAAATTTCACATCTTCACCGCCTTCAATCATTCTTGCCAACCAATAAACCGCTCCATTTGGGTCACTTCCGCGTATCGATTTTATAAATGCCGAAACAATATCATAATGCTGCTCCCCAGTTTTATCGTACAAAACCGTATTTTGTTGCACTAATTGCAAAACTTTTTCATTCGTAATCAAAATATCGTCTTCACTAGAAGCGTTTACGACCAATTCAAAAATATTTAATAGCTTGCGTCCATCGCCTCCCGAAAGCCGTAATATCGCCTCAGATTCTTCCAATACAATATTTTTAGATTTCAAATACACATCTTCCCGCATCGCCCTTTGTAACAAATTTTCCAAATCTGACTTTGAAAATGCGTTCAAAACATACACCTGACACCTTGATAACAAGGCAGGAATCACCTCAAAACTTGGGTTTTCAGTCGTAGCACCAATCAATGTTATCCATCCTTTTTCAACCGCCGCCAACAAGGAGTCTTGCTGAGATTTGCTAAATCTGTGAATCTCATCTATAAACAAAATCGGGTTTTTAGTAGTAAATAATCCGCCACTTTGCTTCGCTTTTTCAATCACATCGCGAATGTCTTTCACCCCAGAATTGATGGCGCTCAAAATATAAAACGGGCGTTTTGATTCCTGCGCGATGATTTGTGCCAACGTCGTTTTTCCCGTTCCCGGCGGTCCCCAGAAAATCAATGACGGGATAATTCCCTTCGCGATTTGCTGCGTCAAAGAGCCGTTTGGGCCCACCAAGTGCAACTGACTCAAATAATCTTCCAATTTCTGCGGGCGAATTCGTTCTGCTAACGGTGCTTCCATTTTGTAAAATTACTATTTTTTTGAGACTATTTTTCATTTTTTTTAGAAGCATTTTCCAGCACTACATTACAAGTCCTCGCCAAAACAAGCATTTTTCTAACCCAAAAAGGAGCTTCCTTCGGTCGCTCTTTTTGGCCAAGAAAAATTGCTCGTTTTTTGGCTGTGGGCTTTCCATTTCGGTCTGGGCTAAGCATCCAATTAATTGTACGATTTTCAATTTCAATGTCGTTTTGTATGACAAAATAGCACAAATTTTATTTGGTTTTATTTTTGATTACTATTTTTCGTAATTTTAATAAATAGAACAACCTTTTTCAATGAACGACAATCATTTCAAATTTTCACCTTCCGTAATTCTAATCCCCTTTTTATCGGTTGTATTACTTTGGTTTGTCTTTTGGATTGACGTACGTTTTCATTTCAACTTCGACCATTTGGGAATTTATCCAAGAACAGTTTCGGGTTTAATAGGAATTATATGCAGCCCATTTCTACACGGAAATATGGAACATCTTTATAATAATTCTCTTCCATTATTAATATTAATTGCCGCTTTACGCTATTTCTACAGAGATTATATTTTCAAGATTTTAGTTTATGGTATTCTAATATCAGGTTTAATAACTTGGACAATTGGTCGTGAATCCTACCATATTGGCGCAAGCGGATTAATTTACGTTTTAGTTAGTTTCATTTTCTTCAAAGGAATAATGACTAAATATTATCGTTTAGTAGCGCTTTCACTTCTTGTAATTTTAATTTATGGAAGTATGGTTTGGTATATTTTTCCAAACATTCAAGAAGGCATTTCTTGGGAAGGGCATTTGGCAGGTTTGATTACAGGATTTATTTTTGCATTAATTTTCAAAACCCCCGAATATAAAAAACTCATAAAATACGATTGGGAACATCCAGATTTTAATGCTGCAGAAGATAAATTTATGCAGCGTTTTGACGAAAATGGAAATTTTGTAAATCTACCAAAAATAGAAATTGAAGAAGAATCAGATACCGAAAATCCATTTTTCTATATTTCAAATCCTAAAATAAATTACGAATATATTGAAAAAAAAACGAGTTAAAACAATAGTCTTAACCCGTTTCATAAATCTTCCTTGAGGGATTAGGAAGCTTATTTTCTTTGGCGAACCGCTTCATATAAAAACGCACCGCACGCAACCGATACATTTAATGAGCCAATAGTTCCAAACATTGGAAGCTTCGCTTTTTCATCTACAATTTTCAAAACTGAAGGATTTACACCTCGATCTTCCGATCCCATAATAATTGCTACGGGTTCATTTAAAGAAATATCATATATATTTTGATCTGTTTTTTCAGTAGCCGCAACCGTTTTTATGCCGCTTGCTTGCAATAAAAAAATCGCATCTTTTATGTGTTCAACTTTACAAATAGGAATATTAAAAACTGCACCAGCCGATGTCTTTACCGTGTCTCCATTCACAGGTGCAGAACCTGCTTTTTGAACGATGATACCATTTACACCAGTGCATTCAGCAGTTCTGATAATTGCGCCAAAATTTCTCGCATCAGAAATTTGATCTAAAATTAAAAACAAAGGCGTTTTGCCGTTTTCAATTACCGTTTCTATTAATGTTTCTAAATCATAAAAAGAAATCGGCGAAATACTTGCCACAACTCCCTGATGATTATTTGGCGTCAAACGGTTCAATTTTTCGACAGGAACATACGAAAAATTGATGTTATTTCTTTTCATCACTTTCATTAAATCCTTCATCAACTCTCCAGAAATTTCTTTTTGAACAAAGACTTTGTCAATTTCTTTCCCAGATTGAATTGCTTCAATTATCGCACGTATTCCAAATATTAGGTGTTCTTTTTCCATTTTGCAAAGATAGGATAAAGTTGGCAAGCTACAAAGTTTTTAAAAATTCGATTTAAAACTGATGTGAACAATTGAATTTGAGAGTTTTATTGCTTGGTCTTTTGTACTTCCATTGGCGTACACAATATTAAAAAGTCCGTTTTTTGTAAGCAATCCAAAACCAAAACCAAGACCTAATAAAGTGCCGCTTTTTGAATTCACAGTATCTTTATAATATCCATAATCCATTATAGAATGTACATAAATACTCGGCGCAAGAACATAGCGGTACTCGGTCAATAAAGACGAAAATTGGTTGGCTTGAAGGCTATTTTCATTAAATCCTCTAATGGAATTTATTCCGCCAAAACGATACAATTCATTAATAATATATTGGTCGCTTTGCAAATAGTAATTCCGACTTTTGATATTGATACAATTTTTTTCATTTAAAAATAATGAGTGGCTCAAGTCAAAATTAGCGAAAAATTGTTGGTAGGATTTTAAATTAGAATTCCGAGAACCAAATCCAACTTTGGTACTAATTTTAGATTTTTCAGGAAATAGAAAATTTGAATTTTGATAGTCAACAAACTCATAATTTGTGGTTACAAACGAGTTTTTATAATCACTAATAATGGCGCTATTTTTATTTTGAATATCACTCGATTCTGCCGATTGATACCCTAAATAAAGGCGGCTATTGTAATTGAAATAGTAACCAAGATCAATTGTGGTTCTTGTGTTTTGAAAGATACTATCTTGTTTGAAAATATTTAAACTTGCTTTAATCCCAATAGGACTTTTGAAAATATACGGCACTTCAACCCCTAAATTAAATGTTTTTTGATTGCCTCCATCGCTTTTCCAATAGAGCGAAAATTCTTCGCCAGCATTCATAATATTCACTAATAATAAATCCAGATAACCATTAAATATCAATTTGCTTTTTTCATCATTTGAAAATCCAATGAAACCATCAAATTTATTCGGCTTTGATTTTTCTATATATACATAGACTTTAGTAGTGTCTTTTGTGAACAATATTTCAGGATATTTCGTTTGATTTACAAATCTAAATTTTTCAAAATCACTATAAATTTTCTTTAGATTTTCCTGATTGAACGTTTTGTTTTTATGAAGGCGTAGAATCTCTTTTTTGTGTCCTTCAGGAAATTTATCATAACCATTAATTACAATGTCATTCAATTGGCGACGATTTCCAGTTTCTAAAACTAAATCTGCGAAAAGGGAATTTTTATTTTTTCTAAAATTAACGAGCTTCAATTTGGAAAGGGAATATCCATTCGTTTCTAATTTGCCTAAAGTTTGATTCAAAAAAGCTTCGGTTTCGCCAATGGACATTATTAAAGTGTCATTTTTTGTATCAAAATTGGTAAGCGATTTTAATGTGGAATTTCTACCTATATATATATGTATAAAATTTGTTCTATTTCCAAGCTGAATTTGGAATTGAAAAGTGCTGTCATTTACTTTAGAATTCTTCAAAATTTCGGTATCTATAAAACCGTGCTTCATAAATTTATCGGAAACCAATTGAACTTCTTCAAAAACACCTTTCACATTGGAATGTTTTTTATTGTATCCAATGGAATCTATCGTTTTATTTTCTAATTCTGATGCGCCAGAAATTTTCAAATAGCTGTTTTGAGCTGAAGTCGAATAGCTTATGAAAATAAATAAGAATAAAAGCAGCGTCCTTTTCAAATTGTTACTAAGTTTTTTATAAATGTAACGTAAAAATACTAAAATAGTATAATAAAAATTAGGCTTAACAAAATGGTTTGAAAATTAATGTGTTATGATTTGGATAGAAAAAAATAATTTGTATATTTGCAACCCCGTAAAAAGCGGGAAATTTAATATATAAGTAATTTTTAGTATTAATTATGCCAACAATTCAACAATTAGTAAGAACAGGAAGAACTCAGATAACTAAGAAGAGTAAATCGGTTGCTTTAGATTCTTGTCCTCAAAGAAGAGGGGTTTGTACGCGTGTTTACACTACTACACCAAAAAAACCAAACTCTGCAATGCGTAAAGTAGCGCGTGTACGTTTGACAAATGGTAATGA
>JBILPJ010000133.1:0-6317 GCA_044373975.1 Flavobacterium sp.
AATGGGGTTTTTTGTTTTTATTGGAATGACGTGTTCGTCCCGAAGTATCGGGACTCGTTTCGTCGCATTTGCTTCGCCTGTTCGGCTAAAGCCTCGGATCTTTGAAAACTCCGTTTCTAACGAAATGGGGTTTTTTGTTTTTCCTCCCCCCAGCCCTGTCATTGTGAGATACGAAGCAATCAAATTAATGGAGTGAGAGGATGTGAAGTTATTGATGGAAAATTCTATCTCAGCTCATTCATTGATACGTTAAATGCGGATCAAGTTCGGGCTGAACTCGTTTTAGCATCTGAATGAAAATAGCATTATGAAAATATAAACGTAATTATTTAGCCACGATAGCAGCGGCATCCTGTTGTGGCAGTCCCGAGGCTTCGGGACGCCACAACAGATATAGCGAATAGCGGGTGGAATAGTGAGTGAAACTATAAATGTTGTGCTTCAAAAACTACTACGCCTTTTCTTAGAAATTTTTTGCAACAGGATTTTTCTAATGGTTTTTGGCGAAAACTAAATTATTTCCTCGATGTGTTTTTTGATGTTTTCGGCGATTTTATGTGTTGGCAAATCGTTTTCATCTGTTCCAAAAGGGTCTTCAATTTCTTCGGCAATGAGCTCTAAACTTGCCAATACATAGAACACAAATACCACGACGGGAACCACATAATATCCCAATCCAAAGGCATAGCCAAAGGGAAGTGTCATCACGTAGAAGAAGATGAACTTTTTCAGGAAAGCACTGTAAGAATAGGGGATAGGAGTGTTTTTTATTCGTTCGCAAGCACCACAAATTTCAGTAAAAGATTGCACTTCGGCGTTCAAAATAATGAGTTGGTCGCCTGTGATTTTTTTGGAATTGTAAAGGTCATTGATTTTATGAAACAGCATTTTTGCCACTTGGTTGGGCTTGTGTTTGTGGCGGTCAATTTCTAAATCTACATCCTCAAAAAGCTGTTTGCTGGTATCGTTATTATTCAAATGTTTGTGCAAAATGGATGCGTAACCAGGAATCATCTTGCGAAAATAGGCACGGTCGCTTTCGTCTTTCAACATTGCGGATAATTTGATGGCAAAATTACGACTGTTATTGACTAACGAACCCCACATTTTTCGTCCTTCCCACCAACGGTCGTAGGCGGTATTGGTTCTAAAAACTAACAATAATGAAATGACGAAGCCTAACATTCCGTGCATAATTGTAATGTTTTTTACATAGCTTTCTTGTGGTAGTTTCCAATATTCTATTTCTAAATATCCAATAATTCCTGAGTAGGCACCGATGGCGACCATAATTGGAAACAGGGTTCTGAAGGTGTCTGACTTGTGAAATTTGAAAATAAATGTAAACCAGTCTTTGGTATTGTATGATAACATATTTTTATATATTTAGTACAAACTTAAGTTTCCTGCCAATTCTTTCAAAGCTATTTCCGAAATTTTAGCTTGGTATTGGGCATCATTAAAACGCACTTTTGCATTGATGTAATTCAATTGTGCGGTTCTAAATTCTAATGTGGTGATGGTGCCAATTCTGAATTTGTCTAAAGTAATAGTCAGGTTTTGTTTAGCAATCGCCTCATTTTTAGCTTCTAAAGTAATTAATTCTAAATTGGTTAAATAGGTTTGAAATGAGGTTGTTAATTCTGTTTTCAATGCTAAATTTTGTTGGTCAATTAAAATTGTAGCATTTTCAATAGCTATTTTGGCAACTTTCTCATTTCTCTTTTGTGCAAAACCATCAAAAAGATTCAACGAAGCACCAAAACCATAATTTAAACCTCTTGCCGAGGATTGCGTTGTGAAACCTAAATCGGATCGGGAATCTACAAAAGTATATCCTGTGGTAACTTTTAAAGTGGGGTAGCGGGCTGCATTTATTTGTTTAAATTGTAATTCCGAAATTCTTTTAGTTATGATTTGCGATTCTAATTGTGGGTTTTGTTTTTCTGCCAAAGCAATCAATTCGGGTAATTTTAATTGAGAATCAACGGTGATTTCCTGTTGTACTTTGAAATCATTTTTGGCATCCCGAGCTAAAATTTGATTCAATAAAACCTTGGTATTTGCATACAATTCCTTTTGTCTTAAAAGCGCCACGGTATCGGTGTTCAAGTCAACTTGTGCATTCAAGACTTCTAATTTTGATGCTTTTCCAATTGTAAATCGATTTTGTGCCAAAGTCAATCGTTGGTTAGAAATAACAATGGTCGTGTCAAGTGCCGATAGCTGCTGCTGTTGTTGCACCAAATCAAAATAGGTTGTATTTAAAGCACTAATTTTTGATAGAATTGCCAATTTCAATTGTGACTCTCCCAATTTTTGAAGTTCTTTTAATTGGTCGTATTTTGCAAACATTTTGAAACCATCAAATACCGTCCAGTCTAATCCCACGCCATAATTTAGACTTGAATTTTTAGCATTGTCAAGTGTTAAAACAGTTCCATCGGCTCGAGTTTGCGAAAGATTTTGAATGGCATTATTGTCGGTAACATTGGCTATAATTTTTGGTAACATTCCTGCATTTCCTGAAGCAACATTGGTTTTGTCAATACTTAAATTATTAGTTGCAATTTTGATTTCGTAATTGTTTTCCAAGGCGATTTTTACCGCATCTTGTAAGGTCAGTATTTCTTGTGCATTCATATTTATGCTACAAAACAATAGCAATAACAAGGTTTTAAAATGGAATTTATACTTTTTCATATTATTTACTTTCTTTTTCATATTCATCAATACGGTCAAATTCAGGATAATGTTTGTGTGCTTTAGACCACATTAAATACAAAGCAGGAATTATGAATAAGGTTAATACCAAAGAAAAAATGGTGCCGCCAACAATGACAACTCCCATTCCAATTCTACTGTTTGAAGCTGCGCCTAGAGATAATGCTATTGGTAAAGCTCCCAATGCAATGGCTAAACTGGTCATTAAAATTGGTCGTAATCTTGCCTCGGAAGCTTCTAAAATAGCTTCTAATTTTGGTTTTCCCTGTTCTCGCAATTGATTGGCAAATTCAACAATTAGGATTCCATTTTTGGTAACCAAACCAATTAGCATAACGGTTCCAATTTGACTAAAAATATTCCAAGTCTGGTCGAAAAGCCATAATGAAAATAACGCTCCAGCTACCGCCATCGGTACCGTTAGAATGATTATAAAAGGATCGATGAAACTTTCAAATTGCGCTGCTAAAATCAAAAATATTAGTAATAATGCCAATCCAAAAGCAAAAGTGGTATTGGAACTACTTTCAACAAAATCTCGAGATTCACCACCTAAATCGGTTGTAAAAGTATCGTCTAAAACTTTGGCTTTTATTTCATTCATAGCGTCAATTCCATCGCTGATACTTTTGCCTGGCGCCAATCCTGCCGAAACAGTTGCCGACATATACCTGTTATTATGGTATAATTGCGGCGGATTACTTTGTTCTTCAATGGTAACCACATTGTCCATTTGAATCAATTCGCCTTTGTTGTTTTTCAAAAACATTGAAGTTAAATCCAATGGTTTTGAACGGTCTTTTTGTTCAAATTGTCCAATGACTTGATATTGTTTTCCATTTCTCATAAAATACCCAAACCGTTGTCCACTCAAGGAAAGTTGCAATGTTTGTGCAATATCCAAAACGGAAATTCCTAAACTTTCAGCTTTCTCACGGTTGATGGTGACATTAATTTCGGGTTTATTGAATTTCAAGTTGACATCGGTTACCGAAAAAGTAGCATTATTCGCAGCTTCTTCCATAAACTGTGGAATTTTTTCCTGAAGTTTCTCAAAATTTGGTGCTTGAATAATATATTGAATTGGCAATCCACCACGTCGGTTTACTGCGATTGTAGGTTGCTCAGTTACCGAAGTTTTAATTTCAGGGAATTTCTTAGTCAACTTTGTCAATTTATCTGCAATTTCTTTTTGGGTACGTTTTCTACTACTTGGGTCAACCAATGCAATTCTAACCCGACCACTATTAACGGTTGAAGCACCAAAACCGGGCGATGTAATTATCAAACTCACTTTTTTCTCTGGAATAGAATCATCGATGACTTTTGAAATTTCTTGCATAAATCGATCGGTATATTCGTATGAAGAACCTTCGGGAGTTGTCATTGACATTACAATTGCACTTCGATCATCATACGGTGCCGTTTCTTTTTGCAGCAAATTGAAAAACAAATAAATCAATCCAAAACAAGCAATTAATATTGGATAACTCAACCATTTTATTTTCATAAAACGATTTAACGAAGCGGCATAATTGCTATTTAGTTTTTGAAAGTAAGGTTCGGTTCTAACATAAAATTTTGATTTTTTTTGTTCGCCACTTTTCATCAAATAGGCATTCAACATTGGCGTTAATGTCAAAGAAACAAATGCCGATATTAATACTGCAGCACCAATAACGACTCCAAATTCTCGAAACAATCGCCCTACAAATCCTTCCAGAAAAATAACGGGTAAAAAGACCGCTGCCAAAGTAATTGAAATGGAAATTACAGCAAAAAAGATTTCGTTAGATCCTTTAATTGCGGCTTCAATTGGCGTCATTCCTTCTTCTACTTTTTTGAAGATGTTTTCTGTGACTACAATTCCATCATCAACAACTAATCCTGTGGCTAAAACGATTGCCAATAATGTCAACACATTTATAGAAAAACCAAAAAGCCACATTATAAAAAACGTTGCAATCAATGAAACTGGAATATCAATTAAAGGTCGGAAGGCAATAGCCCAATCTCTAAAAAATAAATAAATAATAAGGATTACTAATATTAACGAGATTCCTAATGTTTCCGCAACTTCAACAACTGATTTTTTTACAAATAGCGTGCTGTCAATTGCAATATTGAGTTTGATATCTTTTGGTAATACTTTTTTTAGGGCATCGTATTTTTTATAAAATTCCTTTGAAATATCTAAATAATTAGCCCCCGGAAGCGGTACAATTGCAATTCCAATTAACGGTAAACCAGATTGATTCATTTTAGTTTCTAAATTTTCAGGACCTAAAACTGCGGTTCCAATATCGCTAAAACGAACTATTTTTTCACCTTCAGAACGGATAATAATAGCATTAA
Organism: Flavobacterium sp.; assembly: GCA_044373975.1. Lineage (GTDB taxonomy): Bacteria > Bacteroidota > Bacteroidia > Flavobacteriales > Flavobacteriaceae > Flavobacterium. The sequence goes on from JBILPJ010000133.1 coordinate 5,080, forward strand.
ATTGTTCTGCTGTAGAAAGATTTCCTATAGTTTTCACCGTTAATTCGGTGGTATTTCCTGTTAATTTTCCAGAAGGCAATTCAATATTTTGATTGTTCAATGCCGTTCTCACTTCAGAAACCGTGCAACCATAAGACGCTAATTTTATGGGATCAATCCACAAACGCATCGCATACTTTTTTTGACCCCAAATTTGAACACCGCTCACACCCGGAATGGTTTCTAATCGCTGCGAAATTACATTTTCCGCATAATCACTTAATTCCAAATCAGTACGGGAATCACTTTGAATGGTCATAGAAATAATCGATTCCCCATTGGCGTCAGCCTTTGAAACTACTGGCGGTGCGTCAATATCTTGCGGTAAACTTCGTATTGCTTGAGAAACTTTGTCGCGCACATCATTTGCCGCTTCCTCAAGGTTTTTATTCAAATTAAATTCAACCGTAATGTTGCTACTTCCTTGAATACTTGAAGAGGTTACGTTTCGAATACCATCAATTGAATTAATCGCTTTTTCGAGAGGTTCCGTAATTTGAGACTCAATAATATCGGAATTGGCACCCGTATAATTGGTTCTAATCGAAATTTGTGCCGGATCTATTGAGGGAAATTCTCTAACACCCAGAAAACTATAACCAATAATTCCGAACAATACGATTGCCAAATTGACTACAATTGTAAAAACTGGACGTTTTATGCTTAAAGTAGATAAGTTCATATTTATTTAAATTATGATTTATGAGTTATGAATTATGAAATCCGAATCGTTTACAAGATGTAGGTTTCATAATTTATTAACCTATAACTTGATTTTTACTTTTACGGGAGAATCATTTTTCAAAGACATTATTCCACTTGTCAACACGGTGTCGCCCACTTTCAGTCCAGAAAGAATTAGCACTGAAGCAGCCGTTCTTGAACCCGTTTCAACCATAACTTCTTGTGCTTTTCCTGCTTTTGAAATAAATACTTTCTTGCCGCTTTGAATCGGAATTATGGCTTCCGTAGGAATTAAAATTGCATTTTTAATTTTATCCAACGGAAAAATCACATCTGCAAAAGTTCCCGGAAATAATTTCCCTTTTTCATTTTCAGCAATGGCACGCACTTGAAGTGTTCTTGTATTTACAGAGATTTCAGGCTCTAAAGCATAAATTTTTGCCGAATAACTTTCGTCAGAACCAGCAACTTTAAATGTCAAATTAGAATTTAATTGAACTTGATTCGCATATTTT
>JBILPJ010000134.1:0-6293 GCA_044373975.1 Flavobacterium sp.
CTAAATATTGCTTTACATTTACTTCAAGCCCGACTAAAACAGACTGTTGTAGCTGCTATTGGAGTAACGTTTGGTATTGCAATGTTCATTTCCTTGGTGAGTTTTATGAATGGCTTGAACGACTTATTGGACGGCTTAATGCTCAACAGAACACCACATGTTCTTTTGTATAATAAAATTAAACCTACTGAAAACCAACCCGTTTATTTGTCAGCACACTACAAAAACAATATTAATTTCATCAATTCAATAAAACCAAAAGACAGAGGAAAATCCATTTATAATGGGAAAAATATCATCAGTATTTTAAAACACGATCCTCGGGTAATTGATGTTGCACCAAAGATAACCACTCCTGTTTTTTTTAATTCAGGAACCATAGCCATTTCGGGAGTAATTAATGGTATCGAAGTACTTTCGGAAGAAAAATTATTCAAAATCAGCGATTATATCATCGAAGGAAAAGTAACCGATTTAATTCAGAACAATAGCATCATAATCGGAAAAGGATTGGCAGATAAAATGTTACTCACAACTGGTGATATCATAAAAATAACTTCTTCAAAAGGCAACTTAGCCTCACTTAAAATCGTCGGAATATCACAAATAGGAATTTCCGAAATTGATGACATTGCCAGCTATACGTCATTGGCGACTGCCCAAAAAATATTAGAAGAACCTACAAATTACATTACCGATATTCAAATTAAATTATTCGACATGACCTCGGCGCCAATAGTTGCCAAAGAGTTTCAAAGTAAATTTAATGTCGATACAATCGATTATCAAACCGCTAATTCACAGTTTGAAACTGGAAGCACCGTTCGGAGTATTATTTCGTATTCGGTGGGAGTAGTCTTGCTGATTGTAGCGGGTTTTGGAATTTACAATATTCTAAACATGATGATTTACGAAAAAATGGACAGCATTGCTATATTGAAAGCTACAGGTTTTTCGGGCAATGATGTCAAGTGGATCTTCGTTTCACTATCGCTGATTATTGGTTCGGTAGGCGGCTTGTTTGGATTGCTATTTGGATACATTTTCTCTTCTATAATAGATATTGTACCGTTTGAAACTGCTGCATTACCCACCATAAAAACGTATCCTATTGACTATAATCCAATGTTTTATGTTATTGGAATCTCGTTTGCCTTAGTCACAACAACTATTGCGGGATTATTACCCGCATTGAAAGCCAGCAAGGTCGATCCGGTAGAAATTATTAGAGGAAAATAACATGGGAAATAAAGTAATCGAAACCGTTGGTATGTCTAAATATTTTTTTGACCCTGTAAAATTCCAGGTGCTCAAGGAAATCAATATGAGCATTGACCACGGGGAGTTTGTTTCAATTGTAGGGAAATCAGGTTGCGGAAAATCAACATTATTGTACCTGCTTTCAACTATGGACACCGATTATGAAGGGCAATTGTTCATTCACGAAAAATTAATTACGGGGAAACAAGACAAGGAATTGGCACAAATACGAAGCGAAAATATTGGATTTGTATTTCAGTTTCATTACTTGCTTTCAGAATATAATGTATTGAAAAACGTGATGCTTCCCGGTATGAAATTAGGAAAATATTCTCATCAAGAATTAGAACACCGCGCCCTAGAACATCTCAAAACCTTAGATATGGAAGATCAGGCACTGAAAATGCCAAACCAACTCAGTGGCGGTCAAAAGCAACGAGTAGCCATTGCGCGTGCCTTGATCAATGATCCTTTGATTATCATGGGAGACGAGCCAACGGGTAATTTAGACCAGAAAAATAGCGACCTCGTATTTGACATTTTTAGTAAACTCACACAAGAAAACAACCAGACCTTATTGATTGTAACCCATGATATTGATTTTGCCAATAAAACCAACAGAATAATTACGATGGAAGATGGAAGAATTATTTAACTTTCAATTCTTTTTTGGGCGCGCCCTCGTTTAGAACGTCATTGCAAAGATTGAAGCAATCAGTAAACTCGGTCGGGCTATCCGCTGCAATCTCTGTTCCACTTTGTTACACAGAGGATTTCCGCTGCTATCCCTCGCGCAAAACCTGTTATAAGTACATTTTTGAATTCATTATCGGGTATTTTACACTAAAAGACTATAATTATAAGTTCAGAGGCATTAATTATAGACTAATAGTATCAAATTATAGCTTCAAAGTCTTTAATTATACTCTTTTAAGTCCTTATTATATACTCAATGATTATAATTATAAGTGCAAAGGCATTAATTATAGACTAATAGTATCAAACATTAGCTTCAAAGACTATAATTATATACTTTTAACTGCTTATTATAAAAAAAATCAGATGCGACAGAATATTTTGTAAACTTTCCTAAAAAAACTCCCATAAAATGGAATTAAATGCAGTACAACGATAATACTATAAGTTCGTAATTAAATCAAATATATTTGAGAAAGAAATTTATATAATTCTAAATCAAATACTTATGATTACCGTAAAAAAAGAAGGGATTATTCTTACCAAAACCGAACTTGGTTTTGAAGACGAAGGCGTATTGAATCCCGCAGTTATAAAGGAAGGAAACACCGTTCATATATTTTACAGAGCCGTTAGAACCGGGAATTATTCGTCTATTGGTTACTGCGAATTAGACGGTCCCTTAACCATCAAAAACCGAAGAAATACTCCGGTTTTAGTACCGCATTTTGACTACGAATCGCAAGGTGTTGAAGATCCAAGAATTGTAAAAATCAACGATTTACATTATATGACCTATACGGCTTATGATGGAATTAATGCGCTTGGTGCCTTAGCAACATCCCATGATTTGGAACACTTTGAAAGAAACGGATTGGTGGTGCCTCAAATTCCTTACGATAGATTTAAGTTTCTTGCAGAATGTTCTGGCGAAGTAAATCCTAAATATTTTCGACAAGTAAGGCATTTCAAACCCGAGGAAAATATTTTTCTATGGGATAAAAATGTCATCTTTTTTCCTCGAAGAATCAATGGAAAACTATTTTTCTTACATCGCATTCGCCCAGGAATACAAATCGTAGGTGTATATGAATTGAGTGATTTAACCGATTTATTTTGGGAAGACTATTTTCTAAACATGCACCTTCATATTGTAATGGATCCCGTTCACGAAGCTTTTGAAGCCAGTTATATCGGTGGCGGTTGTCCACCAATTGAAACGGATGAAGGTTGGCTTTTGATATATCACGGGGTTCACGATACTTCCGAAGGCTACGTGTATTCTGCTTGTGCCGCCCTACTCGATTTGCATAATCCGCAAAAAGAAATTGCCAGATTGCCGTATGCATTATTTGAACCTGAATATGAATGGGAAGTTCACGGCGTGGTTGACAATGTGGTTTTTCCAACAGGCACTGCCCTATTTGACGATACTTTATATATTTATTATGGTGCTGCTGACAAATATATTGGATGCGCATCCGTCAGTTTTTCTGAATTAATTAAAGAACTTTTGCTAAATAAAACTCCCGATGAAAAGTGAAACTAATTCCGCCATTTGTTCCAATCCTTTATCCATTGAAAACCAAATTATGAAATCAAAAAGTAAAATACATTTTCTTGAAACCGATACTAATTTACCCGAAATTCTTTTTATTTCCTCCTGTACCCCAAGAGAATGTGGCATTGCAACCTATTCTGAAGATTTGATAAAAGCATTGGAAAATAAATTTAATCATTCTTTTAAAATTGAAATTTGTCCCGTTGAATCCGATAATGTGAAGCATCAATATACAAATAACATAAAATACGTTCTCGATACAGATCACGAAGAGGAATTTGTGAAACTTGCTGCTAAAATAAATAGTAATAACGCCATTCAAATTGTGATGATTCAACATGAATTTGGATTGTTTAAAAACAATGAATTGGCATTTACACAATTTTTAAAATCCATTACAAAACCAATTGCGATGGTATTTCACACCGTTTTACCTAATCCTGATGCAGCATTTAAATTAAAAGTGCAGCAAATTTCTTATGCATCTGATTATATAGTTGTAATGACGCATTTATCATCCAAATTATTGACCAATGACTATGAAATTCCATCTAATAAAATTGACGTTATTCCGCATGGAACGCATTTGGTGCAACACTTAGATCGTGATTTTCTAAAAGAAAAATATGGTTTTTCTCAGAAAAAAGTCCTTTCTACTTTTGGATTATTGAGTTCTGGAAAAAACATAGAAACTTCTTTGAGTGCGTTACCTGAAATTGTTGCTCAAAATCCAGATGTGCTGTTTTTAATTATTGGTAAAACACATCCAACGGTGGTAAAAGAGGAAGGCGAAATTTATAGAAATAATTTGGTGGAACAAGTGAACCTTTTGGGATTAGAAAATCATGTTCAATTTATAAATTCATTTTTGCCATTGGATGATTTATTGGAATATTTACAGCTTACCGACATTTATTTATTTACTTCAAAAAATCCGAATCAAACTGTTAGTGGCACATTTGCGTATGCAATTAGCTGCGGTTGTTCTATAGTTTCAACGCCAATTCCACATGTAAATGAAGTTTTACAAGGAAGCGGATTGAATTTTGATTTTGAAAACGCTCCGCAATTGGCAGCAGCCGTTAATAAATTATTGGCAGATGACGATTTACGAAATAACAATAGTTTAAATGGATTGCATAAAATGGCGGCAACTTCTTGGGAAAATGCAGCGATTGCACATGCAAAATTATTTGAAAAAATGGGTGACAAATTAGCTCTTTTGAACTATTCAATCCCAGAAATTAATCTTAGTCATATCAAAAAATTAACGACTGATTTTGGAATGATTCAGTTTTCAAAATTGAACCATCCCGATATTGATTCTGGTTATACCTTAGATGACAATGCCAGAGCTATGGTGGCTATGTGTCAATATTTAGAAGTTACAAATGACAAAAAAGCGATTGAACTTATTTCCATTTATTTCCGATTTATAAAATTTTGCTTGCAACCAGAAGGCTATTTTTTAAACTATGTTGATGAAGATGAAAAATTCACCAAACAAAATAATTCAACTAATCTCGCTGACGCAAATGGACGTGCAATTTGGGCTTTAGGCTACCTTGTTTATTGTGGCGATTTACTTCCTGAACAAATGGTTTTTGAAGCAGAGGCGATTTTGAAAATGACTATTAAAAGCATCAATAAAATTCATTCTACACGAGCGATGGCGTTTATAATCAAAGGATTATACTATCGTTCAAAAAGAAGTAAATCAAACCAAGATATTGAATTGATTAAAGAACTAGCAAACCGTTTGGTGCAAATGTACCGTCATGAATCCGATGAAGAATGGCATTGGTTTGAAAGTTATCTCACGTATGCCAACAGTATTTTATCGGAAGCATTATTGTGCGCTTGGTTGGCAACTGGCGAAATCGTTTATAAAGAAATTGCAAAATCGTCCTTTGATTTTTTACTAAAATTGACATTTAATGAAAATGGAATCCGAGTGATTTCTAATAAAACATGGCTGCATAAAGGGGCAAGTCCGGCACAATTAGCGTCAAATACTCCTGAAATTGGTGGCGAACAACCCATTGATGTTTCCTATACTATTCTTGCTTTAAGCAAAATTTATACAGTTTTTGAAGAGGAAAAGTACAAGCAGAAAATGAAAAATGCGATGAATTGGTTTTTAGGAAACAATCATTTGAACCAAATTATTTACAATCCTTGCACGGGCGGTTGTTTTGATGGATTGGAAGAAACCAACGTCAATTTGAATCAAGGTGCAGAATCAACGGTAAGTTATCTGATGGCGCGATTAACGTATGAAAATACCTTTGAAAACGAACAAAGTAAATTCCAAATTGAGAGTAATTTTTATGAAGAATCGTTATTAAAAAATGGATAATCTGAGCTTCATTTATTTCAAATAAATATATCAAAAACACATACACATAGTAAATATAATTCGTAAATTTATAAGGGATTTCTGTACTAATCAAAAACTTTTTAGGACTACCACTTCAATCTAAATTTGAATAAATCAGAAATCGTATATTTCCCTCAGTATTATATTATTTAAATAGTTTTTAACTTAAAAATAAATAAAATCATGAAAAAACAAACAGGAATCTGGATTGATCTTTCCAAAGCAATTATTGTAACTTTGGAAGGCGAAAATGAAAAAATTACAGAAATAGAATCCGATGTAGAAAACAGGATTTACCATGTAAATGAAGGAAACAAAGGCACATTTGACGGAATTCATCATAGCAGTAGCGAAAAAAAGTTTGAAGAAAGAAGAAAAACCGAAATCAATCATTTT
>JBILPJ010000135.1:0-6228 GCA_044373975.1 Flavobacterium sp.
CGTGTGCATTGGCATTGACCGCACCATTTACTTTTGGAAATATTTTACGGATTTTAGGAAAACAGAAATTCTATCTTAAAAACGCAATGGTTATCGAACAATTGGCTAAAGTAGATACTATTGTTTTTGATAAAACGGGAACTATTACAACCAATAAAAAATCGAATATTTCGTATGAAGGAATTGCTCTTTCGGATGAAAATTTGATGCTAATAAAAAACGTACTTCGAGGTTCAAATCATCCTTTAAGCCGAATGGTTTATGATTTTTTACCTCAAGGGAAAAGATTTAAAATTACTCATTTTGAAGAAATTACGGGTAAAGGAATTGTTGCTGAAATAGAAGATAATAAAATAGAAATCGGCTCAAGCCAATTTTTGTCTGTCCCAACTTCTTCTAATTCAGTGCAAATTGGGGAACGCACTTCCGTTCATATTAAAATTAATGGTAATTATTATGGAATGTTCATTTTCAATAACCAATATAGAGAAGGTTTAGAGCAACTTTTCAAGAATTTAAACAATAATTACAATATCAAAGTATTATCTGGGGATAATGAAGGGGAACGGGAAACATTAGAAAAATTACTACCCAAAGGAACAGAATTGATATTCAATCAAAAACCGGAACAAAAATTAGAATTTATTAAAAACCTACAAAGTTCAGGTAAAAATGTTATGATGGTTGGCGATGGTCTTAATGATGCTGGGGCTTTGGCGCAAAGTAATATTGGAATTTCTATTTCAGAAAACGTAAATGTTTTTTCACCTGCTTGTGATGCAATTTTGGATGCTTCCGAATTTCAGAAATTGAATTATTATTTAAAACTCTCTAAAAAGGCGATAACTACTATCAAAATGAGTTTTACATTATCCTTATTGTATAATATTGTAGGATTATCATTCGCAATTACTGGAAATTTATTACCTTTAGTTGCGGCAATAATTATGCCTTTAAGCACGGTTACAATTGTTAGTTTCGTAACAATAATGAGTAATTATTATTCAAAATCCCTCACCCAAAAGGGATAATAATTATTTTAAAAGAATACCTACAAATAAAAATAAAAGTATGACAAATGTCATATTTATTAAGAACACCGAATAGTAATTTTGTTAACACAATTTTATGGTATGAGTGTCATCTATTTATTAATCTCGATCAGCATTTTAGTCGCAATTGGTTTTTTTATCGCTTTTATTAGAGCGGTCAAAACGGGTCAATATGACGATGATTATACGCCATCTGTAAGGATGCTTTTTGACGATGAATTAATAGTTTCAAAAATCAAAAGACCTAAAGTTGAGAATTTAGAATTAGATAAATCTGAAATTTTATCAAGCAACAAATCGATTAATCAGTAAACAATTAAAAAATTATTATCTATGGAAATGCAACAATTTTATTATGACAACAAAATTGTAAAGAAATTCATTTACGCTACTATCGTTTTTGGTGTAGTTGGAATGTTAGTTGGGCTATTATTGGCCTTTATGTTTCTTTTCCCAAATGTAACCGAGGGAATTTCTTGGTTAAGTTTTGGACGTTTGAGACCTTTACACACCAATGCAGTAATTTTTGCCTTTGTTGGAAACGCAATGTTTGCGGGAATTTATTATTCGCTTCAGCGGTTATTAAAAGCCAGAATGTTCAATGATTTTTTAAGTAATCTTCACTTTTGGGGCTGGCAATTAATCATTGTAGCCGCCGCTATTTCATTGCCTTTAGGTTACAGCACTTCTAAAGAATATGCCGAATTAGAATGGCCTGTTGATATTGCAATCGCTCTTATTTGGGTAGTTTTTGGTATCAATATGATTGGTACTATTCTAAAAAGAAGAGAACGTCATTTGTATGTTGCTATTTGGTTTTACATCGCCACATTTGTAACTGTTGCCGTTTTACATATATTTAACAGTTTGGAATTGCCAGTTTCTGCATTGAAAAGTTACTCTGTTTATGCAGGTGTTCAAGATGCATTAGTGCAATGGTGGTACGGTCACAATGCGGTTGCATTTTTTCTTACTACGCCATTTTTAGGATTAATGTATTACTTTGTTCCTAAAGTTGCCAATCGTCCAGTATATTCTTATAGACTTTCAATTGTTCACTTTTGGTCTTTAATCTTCATTTATATTTGGGCTGGACCGCATCATTTATTATATTCTGCACTACCAACTTGGGCGCAAAACTTAGGGGTTGTATTCTCAATTATGTTGATTGCACCTTCTTGGGGTGGTATGATCAACGGACTTTTAACCTTGCGAGGTGTTTGGGATAAAGTAAGAACTGAGCCTGTTTTAAAATTCTTCGTTGTTGCAATTACTGGTTATGGAATGTCAACTTTTGAAGGGCCAATGTTATCTCTTAAAAATGTAAACGCAATTGCACACTATACGGATTGGATTATTGCTCACGTTCACGTTGGTGCATTAGCTTGGAACGGATTTATGGCATTTGGTATGATTTATTGGTTGATTCCAAGAATGACAAAAGGAACTTTATTCTCAACTAAATTAGCCAATTTCCACTTTTGGATTGGAACTTTAGGGATTATTTTATATACACTTCCGATGTATGTTGCGGGATTTTTACAAGCATCTATGTGGAAACAATTCAATCCAGACGGTACATTAATGTACGGAAATTTCCTTGAAACAGTTAAAGAAATTATGCCAATGTACACTATGCGTGCGGTTGGTGGAACATTATATTTAATAGGAATGTTGGTTTTAGTTTACAATATTATCCAAACTGTTAGAGCAAATGCAAAAATTGAAGATGAATTAGCTGAAGCACCTGAATTACAAAAAATTGGAAATGCAAGAATTAAAGGAGAAAAATACCATACCTGGTTAGAAAGAAGACCAATTCAATTGACCATTTTTGCTGTAGTTGCAATTTTAATTGGAGGAATTGTTCAGATAGTTCCAACGATTATGATTAAATCAAATATTCCAACAATTGCAAGCGTAAAACCATATTCACCATTGGAACTTGAAGGTCGTGATTTATACATTCGTGAAGGTTGTGTTGGTTGTCACTCTCAATCTGTACGCCCTTTCAGAAGTGAAGTAGAACGTTACGGACCACAATCTAAAGCGGGAGAATTTGTTTATGATCATCCATTTTTATGGGGTTCAAAACGAACAGGTCCAGATTTATTAAGAGAAGGTGGAAAATACAATGACAACTGGCATTTTAATCACTTTTGGAATCCGCAAAGTATTTCAACGGGTTCAATTATGCCGTCTTATAAATGGTTATTCGATAACAAACCGATGGATATTTCATTAACTGAAAAGAAAATGAAAGCGATGGTAACACTCGGAGTTCCTTACACAGATGCACAAGTTGCTAATGGCTTAAAGGATTTAAGAGCGCAAGCAATCAAAATTGAAGAGAGCTTGAAAAACGATCCTGATTTTGTGAAAAGTTATGAAGAAAGTAGAAAAAAAGCTGCTGCAAAAGGAGAAGTTTTTGTTCCAATGAACGAAAGAGAAATTGTAGCCTTAATTGCCTATATCCAAAGATTGGGAACTGATATTAAAGTAAAAGATAACGTTAAAAAACAATAGTTATGTTAGAACAAATCAAACACAATTTAGAATCTATCGAAGGAATAGAAACCTATCCAGTAACATCATTATTAATTTTCTTCGCCTTTTTTGTGGGACTTGGCATCTGGGTTTTCTCTTATAAAAAAGATAAAATAAAGGAGTTAAGTAATATTCCTTTAAACGATTAAATAAACTTTTAAAAATTTTTAAAATGAAAAAATTAATTCCTGCATATATAAGAGTTTTACTAATTTTCTTTGCCGTTTTTGGAGCAATGGAGTATTTCGTTGACTCAGGCGACAGACCCGCATTTGTGAAATTCCCAATGATTTCAGTATTTCTATTGGTATTTTTATTTCTTTTAATTGCAATAGAAATTACAGTAAGTGCAATTGATACCATCACGTATCATTTACTAACTGAGGAGCAAAAAGCGCAATTAGAAGAAGCTAAAAGTATGGATTTCAAAGAAAGTGAATGGTATAAAAAAATGATGAAAGCCATTACTAAATCAGAACCAATTGAAAATGAAGATCAACTTTTATTGGCTCACGATTATGATGGAATCAAAGAATTAGATAATAATTTACCTCCTTGGTGGGTATATTTATTCTATGGTTGCATTGCCTTTGCTGCTATATATTTGATTCGTTTTGAAATATTGGGAGGCGATAATCAAGAAACGGAGCTTAAAAATGAAATGGCTCAAGCTAAAATTGATGTTGCTCAATATATGAAAACAGCACCAGATTTAATGGATGAAAAAACCGTAACATTATTGACCGATCCTGCGGATTTAGCTGCAGGTAAAACTATTTTTACAACTAATTGTGTGGCGTGTCACAGACCTGATGCTGGTGGGCAAATTGGTCCAAATTTAACGGATGAACAATGGATTTTAGGAGGTGGAATCAAAAATGTTTTTCACACTTTAGTAAATGGCGGACGAGATGGAAAGGGAATGATTTCCTGGAAAGCTACTTTAAAACCTAAAGAAATGCAAAAAGTAGCCAGCTATGTTTTGTCATTGCAAGGAAGTAATCCTGTTGATCCAAAAGCGCCAGAAGGTGAAATTTGGGTTGATCCAACTGCTGCAAAATAAAAAAATAACCCAATTTGCTTTGCCAAAGTGAATTGGGTTTAAAACAAAAAAAATGTCAAATATACCAGACGAAGATTTTAGAGATACCATTGGAACTATTGATGAAGAAGGACACAGGAGATTTATTTTCCCTAAAAAGCCTTCTGGAAAATTCTATGAATATAGGAAATGGGTAAGTTATTTTTTGTTAATCGTCCTCATTGCCAACCCATTTATAAAAATAAATGGCAATCAGTTTATGATGTTCAACGTATTAGAACGTCGCTTTAATATTCTTAGCTTTCCATTTTGGCCTCAAGATTTTTATCTTTTTGTGCTTTTTATGATTGTGGGAGTTGTATTTGTAATCCTATTTACAGTAATTTTTGGACGCATATTTTGTGGTTGGGTTTGTCCGCAAACTATATTCTTGGAAATGGTTTTTCGTAGAATTGAATATTGGATAGAAGGGGATCGAGGGGCTCAAATCCGTTTGTCAAAACAAGAATGGAATGCTGAAAAAATAAGAAAGAAAGGGTTCAAATGGTTCATTTTTCTTATTATTTCATTTTTAATTGCCAATGTATTCCTCGCGTATCTTATTAGTAGCGATGAGTTATTCAAAATGATTGAAGACGGCCCAGCAAATCACGTTAGTACTTTAATTTCATTGTCTATATTTACGGGTGTTTTCTATTTTATTTTTGCTTGGTTCAGAGAACAAGTTTGTATTATCGCTTGTCCTTACGGTCGATTACAAGGTGTTTTATTAGATGATAAATCTATAAATGTTGCTTATGATTTTGTTCGTGGCGAAAAAGAATTAGGTCGAGCCAAATTCAATAAAAATGAAGACAGAGCCACCACTGGAAAAGGGGATTGTATCGATTGCAAACTTTGTGTTCACGTATGTCCAACGGGAATTGACATCCGAAACGGAACACAATTAGAATGCATCAATTGCACCGCGTGTATTGACGAATGCGATTCAATGATGGAAAGTGTGGGATTGCCAAAAGGCTTAATTCGCTATGCTTCTGAAGATGAAATTGAGAAAAATTCTAAATTCAAATTCACCACCAGAATGAAAGGTTATACTTCGGTATTGTTCATTTTAATTGGAATTTTAATTGGATTATTATTTTTAAGAACCGATGTCGAAGCAACAATTTTGCGATTGCCAGGGCAATTATTTCAGCACAAAGGCGACAATATTAGTAACATTTATACTTTCAAAATTATTAACAAAACCAATAATGATTTCAATGATATTCATTTTAAATTAGTTGATATTAAGGGAACATTGAAAGTGGTTGGTGAACAAGTATTAAATGTACCACGACAAGGAATGAATGAAGGTACTTTATTTATAGAGATTAATCAATTTTTATTGATAAGTGATAAAACTAAAATCAAAATAGAGGTTTTTAATGGTAATGAAAAAATTGAAACGAGTACAACTAATTTTTTAGGACCTCAAAGTTTTGATTAAATTTAATATAAATTCAATAGTATGAAAATCAACTGGGGAACATCAATCGTAATCGCATTTGCATTCTTTATGACTTTCATTTTGTATTTCGTTTT
>JBILPJ010000136.1:0-6210 GCA_044373975.1 Flavobacterium sp.
CGCCGAAGTTGTTCCGCGTTTTCCGTATTCAACACCAATATTAATATTAGAAAAAGCACCGATAATTGGCAAACCAAAACCAGCAGTAACTCCAACATCATTAATTGATTTGTTGTTGATAATCAATCCTGTATTTTCATATCTTAAACCAGCACGGTAAGTAATTTTCTGGAAATATTTCGAAAATGCAGTGTAATTTGGAATGTAAAATCCACCAATATTATACTTTATTGCATTTTCAAATTTAACGTTGGTTATATCGTTAAATCTGTTTCCCATCCCGCTACTTTGTTGAAAAGTAACTTCCGTTCCAAGCATCCATTTTTTATTTTGTCCAATTCCAAATCCCAAAGCTACTTTTGAAGGCATTTTAATTGTCGTGTTATCAACAGCAACATCCAAAGGATCTACAAGGATTTCAGCCCCAGAAGAGGAATATTGAATGGTTGCAATGTTTCTTTCATTGGTAGATCTCAATTTCGTTTCTGGTGAAAATGTCAAACTTCCAAAACCTGAAAGTTTATTATTTATCTTAGTTTTATAATTTGCACCAGCCGTAAATGTTGCACCTGAAATATCCGATAAATTCTTTTCTCTTGACCCATATTGAAGCCCATCTACAAATCGAAGTGAATAGGTTTCTATTTTTCCGAAGTTGTAACTGAAATCAAGTCCAACGCTTAATTTAGGTGAAAATGCGTAACCAACTCCAGCAAATACTTTGTTTAAACCACCGCTTCCATTATACTTTCTGATTTCCTCAGGGGCAACTGGTGCCGTGGTCGCTAAAGTTCTCGCCTCAATATTATACCCAACAGAAGAATATGGCATCAATCCGAAACCAACGCCAAATTTTCCAAAAGGAAGTCCAACGGCTAAATAATCCATCGCGGTACGTCTTGCTTTTTCACTTTGAGAATTGGTCGTCAATTTTGTTGTAAGATACGTTCCTCCCAAAGAAAAAGTTGTTAATTTCAAACTTGTGTAAGACGCTGGATTTTGAAAATTCAAGTGAATACTGTCCGAAAAAATCGTCAAACCACCCATTGCTCGGTTTTCAGCTGTTCCTTTGAATTTTACATCGCCAATTCCATAAAAAGAATACGGTGACGAAGTTGCTTGTTGTGCAAATGAAATTACTGAAAAAAGCAGAAAAGCAGGTACTATAAATTTTTTAATCATTTTGATTTTTATATTGAAATGTTTGGTTCAAACTCTCTAACAGGAAATTTGAATTGGCAAATATGGTATTTTTTAATCGTTTAGCCAAAAATTCTGTGTCTCCACCCGTTAAAATTATTATAAATTTAGGATATACACGCTGATATTGAGCAATAAAACCTTCAATTTCATTTTGAACGCCATTTAAAACTCCAGAATGTATAGCACTTGAAGTCGAATTTCCAATAAAATCGTGTTCGCCATTAGCATTTAAATAATCTTTAAATAAATCCAACGTCAATAACGGTAATTTTGCAGTATAATGATGCAACGATTCATACCGCAACCTAATTCCTGGCGAAATTGCACCACCAAGATAATTGTCATTTTCATCAATAAAATCATACGTAATACAAGTTCCAGCGTCAATAACCAATCTATTTTGCTTTGGAAAATTCAAAACCGCACCACTCGCCAGAACCATTCTATCGATTCCTAAAGAATGTGGCGTTTCATATTTATTATGGAAAGGAAAAGTTGAATCGTGCGTAATAAAATGAACATTTAACTGCTTTTCAAATACTAAAAACGCTTCTTTTGGGATGTTTCCAACACTTGCAACAACTAAATCGGTTGTATTTTGATATTTATTTAAAGTAAAATCAATTTGTTTTTGAAGTTCCGAACTATAAAAATCAAACCGCTCCACAAGGTTAGTTCCCTCAAAAACAGCTACTTTAATTTTAGTATTCCCAACATCAATCGCTAAAAGCATAATTTATAATTTGATGTTGCGAAGGTACGAATAGATTTTTTTTAATAATTGTTTTGTATAAATTAAAATTCGTCCTATATTTGCACCCGCGAAAGCAAGGTACCTTAGCTCAGTTGGTAGAGCAATGGACTGAAAATCCATGTGTCCCTGGTTCGAACCCTGGAGGTACCACGAAATTTTCCCTAATCACTTTATGTTAAAGTAGTTAGGGATTTTTCTTTTATTTACTTTATATGTCACACTTCTTGTATGTTCTATTATCAAAATCGAAATCGAAATATTATGTCGGTGAAACACATGATATAAACGAGAGGCTTCTTCGCCATAATTCTCATACGTACTTTAATTCCTTCACTAAAATAGCAAATGATTGGGAAATGATTTTAACTTTTGAATGTTTAAATAAAACAGATGCTTTGTATTTAGAACGTTTTATCAAACGAATGAAAAGTAAAGTTTTCGTTGAAAAAATTATTCAAA
Source organism: Flavobacterium sp. (assembly GCA_044373975.1). GTDB lineage: Bacteria > Bacteroidota > Bacteroidia > Flavobacteriales > Flavobacteriaceae > Flavobacterium. The sequence continues at coordinate 2,417 of JBILPJ010000136.1, forward strand.
ATCCTGAAATTCTAATTGATATATTATCTAAAAAATGATAAAATATTTGTGTCTCTGGTTCTCCCGAGGCTTCGGGACTGGAGGTACCACGAAATTTTCCCTAATCACTTTAAATTAAAGTAGTTAGGGATTTTTTTTTATTTACTTTATATGTCACACTTCTTGTATGTTCTATTTTCAAAATCGAAATCGAAATATTATGTCGGTGAAACACATAATATAAACGAGAGGCTTCTTCGTCATAATTATCACACATACTTTAATTCCTTCACTAAAATAGCAAATGATTGGGAAATGATTTTAACTTTTGAATGTTTAAATAAAACAGATGCTTTGTATTTAGAACTTTTTATCAAACGAATGAAAAGTAAAGTTTTCATTGAAAAAATTATTCAAAATCCTGAAATTCTAACTGATATATTATCTAAAAAATGATAAAATATTTGTGTCTCTGGTTCTCCCGAAGCTTCGGGACTGGAGGTACCACAAAATTTTCCCTAATCACTTTAAATTAAAGTAGTTAGGGATTTTTTGTTTTGGGCGTGCCCTCGTTTAGACCGTTTTGTCTAATTAGAATATTTTCACTAAACTCGGTCGGGTGTTCCGTTGCAAGTCCTCGCCAAGTTCCGCTTTCGCTACACTTGTCTGTGGGCTATTCACTTCACCCCCTCACGCAAAAGAGACAACTTAGATTGTTAGCTTTATAGACCTTTTAGATTTCCACAAAATACCGTTTTGTCATGCTGAACTTGTTTCAGCATCTAAAGAAGATAAATTAGAATCTGAAATAAATTCAGATTGACAAATAGAGAAGGTTTTTTTTACCACAGATTTAACCGAATTAATAACACGTTTGTCTTTCCAACGAAGGAGGAATCACACAAGACAATTCACAAAAAAATAATGTGATTCCTCCTGCGTCGGAAAGACAAAAAAATAGGAAAAAATAATGTGATTGCTTTGCTTCGTACCTCCTCGCAATGACAAACAGTAGAGAAGTTTTTCGCCACGGATTAAACGGATTAAACGGATTTTCGCAGTTTTCCAACAACCAACAACTAACAACTTCTCATCCAAATAACTGAATCAACGAATAACCGAATCAACACATTAACGAATAATCGATTAAACGGTTAAACTTTTTCTTAAGACTGGACAGAATTTTGTGTAAACTCTAAAAATGCTTACTGTTTTATTTTTACACCTATTTCCAAAGATAAAACAAAAACACCTGACAGGTTTTGGAAACCTGTCAGATGTAAACAACTACTTTTCCCTCACACAAATAAACAAATCGACAAATAAACTAAATTTTAGCCCCGATGGAAGGGAAAATCCCGAGCTTTTTAGCGAGGATTTGGAATGACAGCGGGAATTGCATCTCCTGAAAAAGACGGACAATTCGCTCCTGAAAAAAATGAAAATTTTAAGTTATTAATTGGGAACCTGGTAAATGAAAATATGGGAATAAAAAAAACGCATTCAAATTAATGAATGCGTTTTTTTTATTATTTACTTAAAATGAAAATTACCCTTTCATGCTTGCTGCTAAATATTCTCTGTTCATTTGTGCAATATAATCTAGTGAAATTCCTTTTGGACATTCCACTTCGCAAGCTCCTGTATTCGTACAATTTCCGAAACCTTCGGCATCCATTTGTGCAACCATATTCATTACACGGTCGGTAGCTTCAATTTTCCCTTGAGGTAAAAGAGCAAATTGAGATACTTTTGCAGATACAAATAACATTGCTGATGAGTTTTTACAAGTCGCCACACAAGCGCCACAACCAATGCAAGTTGCTGCGTCAAAAGCTCTGTCGGCATCGTGTTTTGGAATTGGAATGGTATTGGCATCAATTGTATTTCCTGAAGTATTTACAGATACAAAACCGCCTGATTGTTGGATTCTATCAAACGCACTTCTATCGACAACCAAATCCTTAATTACTGGAAATGCTTTTGCTCTAAAAGGCTCAATATATATGGTATCGCCGTCTTTAAATTTACGCATATGCAATTGACAAGTTGTTACCAATCTGTCTGGGCCGTGCGCTTCACCGTTGATATATAACGAACACATTCCACAAATTCCTTCGCGACAATCGTGATCAAATGCAACAGTATCGTCTCCTTTAACGATTAATTCATCGTTTAAAATGTCAAGCATTTCAAGAAAAGACATATCTGGTTCGATATTATCAACCGTATAATCTACCATTTTACCAGTAGCTTTAGCGTTTTCTTGACGCCATATTTTTAGTGCTAATTTCATATTTTTTAGTTTGAAAGTCTTAAATTCAAATGCCAAAAGTCGTTTGACTTTAAGACATTTGACATTTGACTAATTACTATTTATAACTTCTTTGAACTAATTTAACGTTTTCAAATTTCAATTCTTCTTTATGTAATACGGCATCACTTGGATTTCCTTTGTATTCCCAAGCCGCTACATAAGCGAAATTTTCATCATCTCGTTGCGCTTCTCCATCAGGTGTTTGAAACTCTTCACGAAAATGACCGCCACAAGATTCGTTTCTGTGCAAGGCATCTTTTGCAAACAATTCTCCTAATTCGAGGAAATCGGCAACACGAAGTGCTTTCGCTAATTCTGGATTGAAACTATTTGCAGTACCTGGGATTTTTACTTCCTTGTAGAAATCTGCTCTAATTTGTGCAATTTCAGCTTGCGCTTCTAATAATCCTTTTTCATTTCGAGCCATTCCAACTTTATCCCACATAATTTTTCCTAATTTCTTATGGAAATAATCTGCAGGTTTAGAACCGCCGTTGTTCATTAATTGATCTATTTGAGCCAAAACATTTTTTTCTGCAGCTTCAAATTCTGGTGAATCTGTAGAAATTGTTCCCATTTTAATATCTGGTGCTAAATAATCGCCAATAGTGTATGGCAATACAAAATAGCCATCAGCCAAACCTTGCATTAATGCAGAAGCTCCCAATCTGTTGGCTCCGTGATCAGAAAAATTTGATTCTCCAATTGAGAAACAACCAGGAATTGTTGTTTGTAAGTTATAATCAACCCAAGTTCCACCCATTGTATAGTGAACCGCTGGATAAATCATCATTGGTGTTGAATATGGATTTTCATCTACGATTTTCTCATACATTTGAAACAAGTTACCATATTTATTAGCAACAACTTCTGTTCCTAATTTTGTAACTAAAGTTAAATCATTTTCATCTTGATGTTTTAATCTTGCTTGATCGATTCCATATCGTTGAATTGCCGCAGCAAAATCTAAATAAACCGCTTCTCCAGTTTTGTTGACTCCATGTCCAGCATCACATCTTTCTTTGGCAGCGCGAGAAGCAATATCACGTGGTACTAAATTTCCAAAAGCGGGGTAGCGTCTTTCTAAAAAATAATCTCTATCCGCTTCGGCGATTTGTGTTGGTTTTAATTTTCCTTCACGAATTGCTTTTGCATCTTCTAATTTTCCGGGAACCCAAATTCGTCCGTCATTACGCAATGATTCCGACATTAATGTCAGCTTTGCTTGATGATCTCCAGAAACTGGAATACAAGTTGGGTGAATTTGTGTGTAACAAGGATTTGCGAAATATGCTCCTCTTTTGTGAATTTTCCAAGCGGCAGTTACGTTACTTCCCATTGCATTTGTAGAAAGAAAAAATACATTTCCGTATCCTCCAGAAGCAATAACAACGGCGTGTGCAGAATGTCTTTCGATTTTTCCAGATACTAAATCACGAGCTATAATTCCTCTTGCTTTTCCATCAACGATAACTAAATCAAGCATTTCGTGACGGTT
>JBILPJ010000137.1:0-6203 GCA_044373975.1 Flavobacterium sp.
TGGTTTTGGTATCAAAAATGGAGCACTTTCAAGAGGACATCATTTGAGTGGAGAAATAGATGCAGTTAATACTTTTTTGCCTTACCTAGTTGACCCAAAAGGGGTAACACTTTTTCGTCGTTCCGAAATGGACCAAACTTGGACGCGTCCTTGGTATCAACTAAATGTTCAACTCAACTTTTACTGGGGAGCAATTAATGCCTTGAATGCAGGTCAAAGTGTTTGGGATGTTACAAGCGGCGCTTTGAAGGCTAGCAAGGAACAAGGTTTTGATTATTCTTTCTATTTTTTCAATAAGTATGCCGGGCAAATACACCCTGAAACAGCAACCGATGCTTTCTGTGCTTTACATAAAGGTTTGAATGCAGCCGATACAAATACTTATCCAGAGGACAAATATGGTAAAGCCTCACATGGAAATATAGAACGTATGGAAAAAATAACTGCCGAATATGCGAAGTATGGAGCAGCAAATGACGATAAAAATGCACTCAAAATGGGGCAAGTAAAGCAACGTGGTGACCAAGTTGGTTTTAATGATGCGGGTTGGGAAATTTGGCCCGATAATTACTCCAGATTACTTTATCAAATTGAACCAGATGAAACTTCAATTCCATTATGGCGAGTGGGCGGGCCTATCACGACTACCTCTTCTATTTATTCAAGGTTTGCTAGAGGATTCGAACACGCAACAGGAAAAAATGCAATGTTCTTTAAACTTCATGAAGGTTTTTCTCAAGATAATAAACCTAAAACAATGTCGATAACTGTGGTTTGGTATGACGCCGTGGAAGGTTCTAAATGGAAACTGGATTATGATGCAGGAACAAAAACCATGAAGACAGCAATGACAGTAACCGGGAAAGGAGACCAAAAATGGCATCATGAAGTGATAACAATCAAAGATGCCGTTTTCAAAAATGGAGGAACAAAAGGGGCTGACTTTGTACTTTTGAATACTGATGATAAAGATGATATATTTAGCCTAGTAGAAGTGCACCGAGGAGAACAAGAACTTCCTTTATTAAGACCTCAAGAAGAGAATCGTGCTTTCAAGGGTAGCGCTAAAGGAACCAAATATAGCAAAGGCGAAAATGCCGTTGAGGGTGATAAAGAGAAGAAAGGGAAAAGAGAGAATAAATCAGAAAAAAGGGAAAAGAGAAAAAAAGATAAAAGTAATGATTAGTTCTATGAAACTTAAAAGAACTAAAAAAGGAATTATTCTATTATTATTTTTATTAGGACTTTCTCAATTGACATTTTCACAAATAAATGGAAATGAGATAAAAGATTTTGAGCGACCACAGTGGGCGGGATTCTTTACCAATTGTAAAAGTGAAAAGATAGATACAGAGCGGTTTCCTTTCATTAAAGGAGCCGCCGATAGAGTTAAGTGGGCTGATATAGAGACAAGCCCAGAGGTGTATGACTGGTCGAAAATGGATTCTCAAATCCGAAATGCCGTAAAGGGGAAGTATTTTTACTATTTCGTCTTGTGGACTGGTCCTCACTCACCGGAATGGATTTATGAACAAGGGGTTCCCAAAGTGGCTGTAAAAGGGGGTAAGGGAAAAGATTTTTTCCCTTATTACCTCGATCAAAACTACATCAATTACTTCCATCGTTTTATCGACAAGCTGGCGGATCACATTGCCTCACTTCCTGAGAAAGAGAGAAAGGTCTTTGCGTTCATTCAGCCTGCATTTGGTTCGACTGGTGATAGGCAACTTTACAAAGGTACACCCATTGACCAGAAATATAAAATTAGCGCTCAACAGTATTTAGAGTTTTGCAGCGGAGCTACGAAACGGTTCTACGAAGCCTTCGATAAGCCAGAACTCAAACATATCCGATTCCTTTTTAATGTGGACGACGAGAGCAACTCTGCAGTGCTGAAAGGTGCTAAGGGTGCAAAACAAGGGGAATTACTTTACGCAAATTGGCTTCGCCAAAACTACCCGATTGAGCTCCGAAAACAGCAATTTACCATTGCAATTGGTTATCAGGCCAATGGAGAAATAAAGCAGGACACCGAACTTCGCCCCACTTTTTACGGCCTGAACGGCAAGAAACCGGAGTTTGTGCGTGGCGAGTTTTCTAAATTCGGGCAAGGCTTAATTTTTCAGGAAAATCCAGTTTGGAATTATTACTGGACTGCAATTTCCACGGTAGATCGAGGGCTTGATCTTTGGGAGGTTGATTATAACACCGTAAAAACGGGGAAACACGATGAAGGTTTTGCTTTCGCCAGTCGCTATTCCTATTACAAACAACCGCAGACCAGCCCTTATGCTTTTATCGCTCTTCGCGATGTGCTCGATAGTGCCGATACCGTTCGCTTTTCTGAGGAAAAATATGGGAAGGCTACGCAGAGCAACGCAGAGAGAATAACTAAAATTGAAGCGGAATTTAATACATACGGAGCGAAAGTTGGTGATTTAAATGCTGCTACTTCCCTCTCAGGATCCAATTATCTATTTGATGCCAAGGCGATGAACGATGTTGGGTTCGAACTCATTGCCAGAAACTATAGCCGATTTATTACACAGATTGATGCGAATGAAACCAGCGTTGGGTTATGGCGGGTTGGCCCTACAGATCAGCCCTATGGTCGCTATGCGCGAGGGTTTGAAAATTCAAGTGGGCGGAACAGGATGTATTTTGATTTAGATGATAATTTTCTTTTGACAAAAAAGGAATCAATCACTTTAAAAATCATTTATCTGGATAAGGGTATTGGGAAATTCTCTGTTCGTTATGATTCCTCATCGGATTCAGACAAAACCGCAGTTACCATCACCAAAGCCAACAGTGGCAGGTGGGTGAGCAAAAGTATCTCCATCGCCGATGGAGCATTTGCCAATAAAGGTCCTCGAAATAGCGATTTCTCCTTGGTGAATGAAGATAATGAGGACGACGTTTTTCATATGATTGAAATTATGAAGAGCAACCCGATAAATTAATTTTCACAAAGAGGTCTTTTCTTAAATAGAATTACACAAAAGGCCTATGTGGTTTTGATTTTTCATTCTTACGAGAATTATAAATATCTAAAAGGGATAGACAATAATCCTATCATAACAATACAAAAATTAAAAAAGGGACTGTACAATTTTATATTGAACAGTCTCTTTTTAGTTTATAAAAATCGATTTAAAAAATAGTTTTGTTTTTTGATTTATTTCCTTGCATAAATCTATAAATGAAACAAATCTATGCTACAAATGAGACTATTTGCATCTATATAAAAAAAAGAGCTGCAGTAAATTTGTAACCAATATCAAGTAGAATAGAAAATTTGAGTTTAATAAAAATTTCAAAATAAGATTAGAATTTTTAATCAAGTCTTAATTTATAAAATGAAACTAAACTATTTTTCAATACACTTTGTCAAAAGCTAAAATAAATATTCATAAAATTAAATGTAATAAATAAAATGTCAAAGAGAATTAAAAAAACAGTTACGACACTTTCAATAGTATTTTTAAACGTTTTAATGTCTTTTGCTGGAACAACTCAGCAATGGAAAGAGATTAAGGTTGATGTTAAAGCTAACGGTACAGTATCTACTACCAATAGTTTAAAAGAAATTAAGAATGGCTTTCAACAGTTAACGATAACATTATCCAACAAAGGAAATAAGCCAATTACAATTGAAAGAATCTCTGTAAGCATTCCAATTGAGGCGCAGTTGACCGACAACTTGGATATGGTTTTTGGAGGAAGTTGTATGGGTCGCACTCCTTTACTTAAACAGAAAATTGGCGGTCAAACCAATCGTAGTTCGAGTAACATGTATGAAATGTTACGATTATCAGACGGTCAATATTTATTTGCAGGCTCAACTTCTTGGAGAATATTTATGCCGAATTTCACCTTAAACCAAGGTGCTTTCGAAGTATGGTCTGATGGAGAAGGCAAACAACTAAAACCAGGTCAAAGCATAGAATATGAACAAATCGTTCTTAGACGTTCTAACAACTGGCTTGAATTACTTGATCAATTTGGAACGGCGATTGCTTCTGAAAATAAAATTACCAAACTCAAACCCGCCGATTTCAAAGGTTGGGCAACTTGGGATTATTATGGTAGAGTATTTACACCAAAAGATATTTATGGCAATATGGATCAATTGAATCAATTGGCTCCCGAGGTAAATATGATTCAAATTGATGGTGGATGGTGGACCGAACGAGGAGATTATAAAACAGTGCACTCAGGTCTTTTACCAGGCGGTATCAAGGAGATTGTTAGCCGAATTACGGCCGAAGGAAAAACTCCAGGAATACATTTTGATGGGTTTAGAGGGGATGAAGCATCTGAAATTTATAAAACGCATCCTGAGTACTTCCTTCACGACCAGGACGGAAAGTTGGTTGTTGAAGTGAACGAAAAAGCAGACAAAGTTATGCGTTATATTTACTTCGATTACTCCCATCCAGGAGCAAGAGCACATATTACAGATTGCATAAAAAATATGAAAGATAATTGGGGAATTCGTTATTTCAAGGTGGATTTTATGCGTTACGGACTCGAGAATGATACCAAACTTAAAAACAAATATGTTAAAAGTTTTAAAGCCTACGATCCTACAATTACAGGCGTAGAACGTTTTCGTTTGGGAATGAAAACTATGAGAGAAGCCATGGGAGATGACATTTATTTCTTAGGCTGTTCTGCTGTTTTTGGTCCAACTATTGGATTTGTAGATGGAATGCGAACTGGTGGCGACATCAATCCTATTTACCAAGCTTTTCCAGAGCGTTGTTTGGGTAATCTTAGTAACTTTTACCTAAGTGGTAAAGTTTTCAATGGAGATGCCGATTACCTCGTTTTCCGTGAAGCCATAGACGAAGACGCAACAGTTTCTCAAGAAGATGTAAAACACGGACACAGTATGACGATGAATGAAGCTCAAATGTGGGCCGACATTAATAAACTTTACGGAACTGCCCGTTTGCAAAGTGATAATTTAATGACACTTCGCCCAGAACGTAAAGCATTATCAAAAGAAGTTTTTGAGTTTCCGGCAATGGAAGAGACTGTGCCGTTGGATTTTTGGGAGCATGGAACTAACAAGCAGGATGGATTCGAGTTGATAATTGCCCGAAAGGATAAGGACATTTATCTTGGAGTTTTCAATTGGGGTGATAAACCTAAAGAATATGAATTGAAAGCTTTCGGGAAAACAAGCCCTGTGCTTTTAGAAGGGCGTCATTCTCAAATCATAAAATATGATGGAAAAAAATCATTTGATGAACTATGCGATAACATGAAATCGTTATAAGATTTTGATATTAATTAAGTCGAAGCGTCAGCTAAGTCATAAATAAGTTGACTTAAAATTAAATCTAAATGAAAAAAAAAGTTAAAAACTATTTAATAAATATAATTACATTCATATTCTGGACGCTTTCTGTACATGCTCAAAGTACCATTTTACCAGTTAATTCCTATGGCGTTTGGGACAGATCAAATGCATATAACATTTCAGTTGATACTGAATACAACTATTTGAAAGGAATAAGTGCCGATGTGAATTGGGAAGATGTGCAAGCAAATAACTCCACTCAATACGATTGGTCTGAAATTGAAACTATATTACAAACAGCCTACAACAATAATCAAATGGTTAACATAAGCGTAGGTGTTGGCCCCGATGCCCCAGCTTGGATTTACGCTAATGGAGTACCAAGAGTGTTTACAAATGATACGCAACATAATTGGACACAATATCCTTATTATTTAGATACCGACTATAAAACGTATTATTTCAATATGATAGTCAATTTTGGCACTTTCTTGCGATCACTACCAGCAAATCTATTCAATCAAATTGCATATATTCAAGTAAAAACTGGTTGCACAGGAGATGAAGTTGCCTATAAGGGAACACCCAATAATTCCACTTACATTATTCCCGATAATCAATGGCGTACCTTCCGTTTAGATACATTCGAGAAATTTAGAGCAGCATTTAACACGGGGAATACTAGCACCCAGATTGGGCTTCTATTTAATAATATTGATCCTGTTGACGAACCTTTAGAATGGCAATGGGTTAAGAATAATGTTACCTATGGATTTGGAACAAAAGGCGGAGCGTACGGAAGAGGGCACCATCTTTCAGACGAATTAGATTTCAAAACTACTTGGACTCCTTATCTCATTAATCCTCTGGGATTACATTTATTTTCTGCTGC